>JAMOQA010000423.1 GCA_027064265.1 Acidobacteriota bacterium | reverse complement strand
GAGCTGGCGCTGGAGACCGACCTGCCGGGGGAATGGACCCTGAAGAGCGGTCTCGCGCACCTCGCGCGGCTGCTCCGGCCCCGGCGCTGGATCGACGGCCCGGCGCCGCCGGCGGGAACGCGGTGGTCCCTCGTCCACGAGTCCGTCCTCGGGCTCGGCGCGTCCGCCCTGCTGCGGGAGGCCCTGGTGCGGGTGGTCGGCGAGGGGGTGTCGGTCGCCAGGATCCCGGCGGGCATCGAGCTCTCGTCCCGCTTCGAGACCCTGGCGCGGACCCGGGTGACCCTCGCGGCCACGTCGCGGGGGACGGTCCGCGGGTCCCTCGCCGTCCTCGGGCGGCACTCGGAGCGGCTCGCCGCCCGGAGCAGCCTCGGGCTGCGGGTGAGCGACCCGGACCGGCTGGCGCGGACGGTGCTCGACGGCGTCCTCGGGGCGGCGGCGGGGCTCTACGAGCGCCTCGCGGACCTGGAGCTGCACCTCGCCGAGGCCCGCCGGGTACTCGCGCGGCTCGAGGACCGGGCGCGGGAACTCGGGGTGCGGATCGCCGGGCCGGGATCGACCCTCGGCCGCATCGAGCAGACCCTCGCCCGGGCCCTCGATGTCCTCGAGATCGCCGACGTGCCGGGGGACGTGCTGGACGCGCTGGTTCGCGCCCTCGCCCTCGTGCGGGTCTGCCGGGAAGAGATCGGGGCCCTCGCCCGGGAAACCGGCGAGGCGATCCGGCGGGTGCTCCGGGAGACCCGCCTCGACCGGCTGGTGGAGAAGCTCGGCCGCCTGCTGACCGAGCTCGAGATCCTCGGGGACGAGCTGGCGTGGGAAGCGGGGGACCTGCTGGCCGCCGGGCTCTCCGCGGAGCTCTCGGCGACCGTGTCGAGGGCCCGGGAGGGAAGCGAACTCGCCCGGGTCGAGCTGGAGCCGGGGCGCGCCGGCGCGCGCCGCGCGGTGGCGGCGCTGCTCGCGGGACGGCTCGCGGACCTCGCCCGGCTCACGGTGGGGCGCGCGGGCGTCCTCTCCGTCGCGGGCCGGGCGGTGCGCGCCGTGCGGGTGCGGCGGACCCTCGGCCTGCGGCTCAGGGTCGCCCGGCGGGTCTTCGCCACGCGGCGTTCCCTCGAGCGCACGCTGCGGGTGACGGCGTCGTGGGACGGGGCCCTCGCGGTGGATGCGGGCACCGCCCTCTCCCGCCGGCGCGAGGGGCTCGAGGGGTTCGCGGGGCTCACCCTGGACCTCGCGGCCACCGGGGGCCCGGGAAGGGTCGACCCGGTCTTCGTGCTCTCGTGGCGGGAGAAGTGGCCCCGCTCGGAGCGGGGTCGCGGGCGGGCGATTCGCCGCTCCCCGGGCCTGGCCGCGGTGGCGGCGGCGACCGGCGACCCGCCGCTCACGCCGCCCCCGGAGGCGGTCGGCCTCCTCCTCCGAGCACGGCTGCTGCCCGGCGACGTCTCCGCGATGCTGCGGGCGAAGTGGACCGCGCGGCGGTTCGCCGAGGAGGCGTTCTGGCCGGCCTGGCTCGCCGCCCTCGAGAGCACCGCCTCGCGCTCCTCGCGGAACGTGCTCGACCGGGAGGGACGCCACCCGTTGCGCGACCCGGCGCTGCGCCGGGAGCTCGCGCGGGACCCGTCGGGGGCGTCGCTCCGCGACCGCTTCCCCCGGGAACTCGCCCGGGAGACGGTCGCCGCCGACTACCGGGTCGCCCGGGCCGTGCTCGCCGCCCTCGCCGAAGTCCGGAAGGCCGCCCGGAAACCGTCGCGGAACC
>JAMOQA010000422.1 GCA_027064265.1 Acidobacteriota bacterium | reverse complement strand
GGGGAAACGGGAACGGGGCGCGGCGGGTGGCCGCGCCCCGCGAGTGTGCATGACGGGAGGGAGGATCAGACCTCGTCGAAGAACCACGGGGAGAGGCACTGGATCTTCCGCTCGTAGTTCTCCGGGTCGAGGAACCAGGACGCGGCGGCCACCGACGAGAGCAGCGCGTTGCCGTCCTGGGGGGTGAAGCAGAAGCCGACGACCTCGTAGCCGCGCTTCGTCTCCCGGACCGCGAGGGTCTCGTGGGGGACGACCGTCTGGTTGAGGATCCGGCCGTAGTGCCCGTGGTCGCGGCCGAAGGAGAAGACCAGGTTGGCGGTCTTCTTCCAGGTGAGGGCGATCCGGTCGTTGGCCTTGAAGCGGTCGACGATGTCGTCGACGGTCACCCTGTTCCGCACGACGATCGTGAACCAGATCGTGTGCATGTACTGGGTGTTGATCTTGAGGGCGGAGCTGTAGAGGTCGAGGTCGTACCCGAGGGTCTGGAAGAGGTGCCAGGCGTCCCGGGCGTGGTGCGTCCCGAACTTCGGGTCCTTGTGTTTCCCGACCTCGGGCGAGGGGACGAACGAGCCGGCCTGGCTGATGTCGTTGGCCCGGCGGATGCAGACGAAGCGTCCCTCGACCAGGTTGTCGGGCCCGCCGTCCTCGAGGGCGACGGTGTTGACCAGGACCGACAGGTTGTGGGTGTTGCAGGAGACCACCTGGATGAACTTGTCCTCGCCGGGAACGAGGGCCTTGTCGTTGACGCCCCGCGCGTACGGCTTGCCGAAACCGAACTCGCTGCCCTGGGCGATGAAGCCGAGCGTGTTGTGGAGGAACTTCTCGTAGTACTCGGTCTTGTTCTGCTGCCCGACCCCGGAAGGGGTGCAGTCGATGACCACCGAGGCCCGGTCGATCGCCTCGTGGGTCTCGAACTCGGGCTCGAGACCGAGTTCCCGGAAGCCGTCGAACGCCTTGGAGTCGGTGGCGAACCGGGCGCCGCGGCGGATCAGGTGGACGACCTTGGAGCGGTCGGTGGTGAGAGGCGTCCGCTTGTGGAACGTGACCTCGTCGATGCCGAGCTGCTCCCGGAAGTCGCACAGGAGCCCGATCAGGGGCTCGCCGATGGTGCCGGTGCCGACCACGTGGACGATCTTCTTCGCCATGTTCCCCTAGCTCCCTCGCGCCGCTCCGCGGGTGGCCGGAGGGCGATCGTGCGCGGCCGCGGGCCGCGAACCGCCCTGCGGGACGTCCCGCCCCGCACGGGTCCGCTATTATGTCCGAAAGCCGGCCCGGTGGGTATCGCGCGGGGAGGGGGTCCGTCCCGCGCGGCGCCCGGCACGCCGGCCTGCGAAGATACTGACCCGCAAGAAGATGCCCCCCGGGGGCGGAGGGAGGTGACCCGTGGACGCCCGCGCGGTCGAGGCTGGTCCGCTGACCGTCGCCGAGCTGCTCTCCGCGTTGCGAGAGCGGCTGGGGCTGGTCGTCCTCGAGGGGGCGGACCGCCTCGCGCGGGAGGTCGCCTCCCCGACGATCCAGAAACCGGGGCTGGTGCTCGCCGGCTTCGAGGAGTACTTCCACCCGGAGCGGATCCAGGTGCTCGGGCGCAGCGAGATCCGCTGGCTGGGCGAGAGCGACCTGGACACCCGGGGGGTGATCGCCCGCCTCTGCTCGACGCGGGTGCCCGCCTTCCTGGTCACCCGCGGGCTGGAGCCGCCCGCCTGGTTCCGGGAATGCTGCCGCGAGCAGGGGCTCGTCCTGCTCGTCTCGCCGCTGCCC
>JAMOQA010000421.1 GCA_027064265.1 Acidobacteriota bacterium | reverse complement strand
CCCGGCCAGCGGGTCGACGTCATCGGGACCAGCAAGGGGCGCGGGTTCCAGGGCGTGGTCAAGCGGCACGGGTTCGGCGGTGGCCGGGCCACCCACGGGTCGATGTTCCACCGCGCTCCCGGGTCGATCGGCGCCTCGGCGTATCCCTCGCGGGTTTTCCCCGGGATGCGCATGGCGGGGCACATGGGTTCGCGGCGGGTCACGGTGAAGGGACTCGAGGTCGTGAAGGTCGATCCCGAGCGGAACCTGCTCCTGGTCAAGGGGGCGGTCCCGGGCGCCCGCGGCAGCCTGGTCGTCATCCGGCGCGGTCACGGGTCCGCGGCCGCCAAGGCGGAGTGAGGACGATGCCCGAAGTCAGCGTGTACAACCTGAAGAACGAGGAAGTGGGCAAGGTCGAGCTCCCGCCCGCCGCGTTCGAGTACCCGCTCAAGCGGCACCTGGTCTGGGAGGCGGTCCGCCACTACCTCGCGTGCGCCCGCCGCGGCACCCACAAGACGAAGAACCGGGTCGAGGTGAGCGGCGGTGGCAAGAAGCCCTGGCGGCAGAAGGGGACGGGACGGGCCCGGCACGGCTCGATCCGGTCGCCGCTGTGGCGCGGGGGTGGGACGGTCTTCGGGCCGCAGCCGCGGGACTACTCCTGGCACTTCCCGAAGAAGGCGCGGCGGCGTGCCCTCGCGTCGGCCCTCTCCGAGAAGCTCCGGGAGGGGAACCTCCGGGTCGTGGACGAGATCGCCCTCGAGCAGCCGAAGACGAAGCTCGCCGAGGAGCTGGTCCGCAAGCAGCTCGGGCTCGAGGGGAAGGTCCTGCTCGTCTACCACGGCGAGATGAACGAGGGCCTCGAGCGGGCGACGCGCAACCACCCGGCGATCGCCGCGATCCGGGCGCTCCAGCTGCACGCCTACCACGTGCTCGACCACGACACCGTCGTGCTGAGCCGGGCGGCGGCGGAGGCGCTCGGGGAGGTGCTGAGCCGATGAACGGACTGACTGCCTGGGACATCATCCGCCGGCCGAAGCTGACCGAGAAGGGGACGCGGCTCCGGGAGGAGCTGGTCCGGCGGAAGAAGAGCGGCGAGACCTTCATCTTCGAGGTCCATCCGGATGCGAACAAGTTCATGATCCGGAAGGCCGTCGAGGAGATCTTCGGAGTGGAGGTGCTCCACGTCCGGACGGTCAACATGAGGGGCAAGAAGCGCCGCTACGGCCGGTCCGAGGGGTACAGGCCCTCCTGGAAGAAGGCCTACGTCACCCTGAAGCCGGGCAGCAAGACGATCGACTACCTGGAAGGCTGATCCGCCTCTTCGCGAGGCCGTGAGGCGAACGCATGCCGATCAAGAAGTTCAAGCCGACCTCACCGGGCAGAAGGCAGATGGAGGTCCTGGTCTCCCCGGAGATCACGACCACGAAGCCCTACAAGCCGCTGACCGAGGGGAAGAAGCGTTCCGGCGGGCGCAACAACACCGGCCGGGTCAGCATCTGGCACCGGGGCGGCGGGCACAAGCGCCGGTACCGGGTGATCGACTTCAAGCGCGACAAGGACGGCGTTCCCGGGCGGGTGGCGACCATCGAGTACGACCCGAACCGCTCGGCGAACATCGCCCTGATCAACTACGCCGATGGCGAGAAGCGCTACATCATCGCCCCGCTCGGCCTCAAGGTCGGGCAGGAGGTGATCTCCTCGCCGGACGCGGACATCGTCGTGGGCAACTGCCTGCCGCTGAAGAACATCCCGGTCGGGACCACGGTGCACAACATCGAGCTCCGTCCCGGGAA
>JAMOQA010000420.1 GCA_027064265.1 Acidobacteriota bacterium | reverse complement strand
TCCGCGATCACCCGCGCCCGCCACGGCAATCCCTCTCTCACCCGGACCCGCGGACGCGCCTCGCGATCGACGCCGGCAGCCTCGAGCGCCACCACGGCCCGGCCCTGAAGCCAGTCGGCAATCCGCGGGACGGCCAGCTCAAAATTCCGGACGTGCCGCACGACCAGGCCTCCGGCCACCTCCGCGAGCCTGGCAAGGTGGGTTTCCCCCCTGATCTGGCGCTCACCTCTCCCCGATTCCTCCGGGTACACGACGACGTCGTCGATGTCCGGGCTCTCCGCGAGGAGATCCTGGCAGGCCGGAAACAGGTCGTCCCGGTCGTCTCCCCCGTCGGCGACCAGGACCGCCAGCTTCTGGCCGGGGCGGGTCTCGAGGTAGCGGAAGAGCGCGAGGATTGCCTCCCAGTTCACCGTGCCAGCCGGCCGCCAGGGACTCCAGGCTGCCGCCAGGTCTCCCGGAGAGGTGACATCCATCGCCGGCCGGAGGCAACGGAACTCGTCTCCGGTCGTGGCGAGGGCAACCGACGTCCCCCCCGCGAGTTCCTTCGCGTACGCCTCGAGGCCCGGGGTCATCCGGAAGCCGAACCCCTCCATGCTGCCGCTCAGGTCCACGAGGATTCCATGGATACGGGGCAGTTCGGGGCACTCCACCGCCGTGACAGTCGCTGGTGCCCAGCCGAGCCGTGCAACGAGATCCGCCGGACGAACGACCTCGCAGGCCCTGCCCGCGGCCTTCCCCCGCCCCGTCCTCTCCAGGTACACCGGCACGAGCCGCCGCACGACCCGCACGGCCTCGCCCGGCGCCGAGGGCAGAACCCTGGCGGCTTCGTTTCCTTCCCCGCCAGCACTACTGCCGCCCGAGAGACCGAGGACGATGAGAAGAACGAGCCAGCGAAAGGGCGCGCGGCGGACCCGATGGACAGAGGCCCGCCGCTGCCCGTCCCCACGACTAGTTCGGCGGCGACAACCTCTCATGGCCAACAACGGCACTCCGGCCCACCGGGCGGCAACAGGTTGCGATTACATGCGGCGGGAGCGCTCGAGGATTCCCTTGAGCTCCTCGACGGCCTCGTCCCGCTGGCGGTCGGTAAGGCCGAGGATCTCCTGCAGGGCGATGCCGATCTCCGGGATGTACTTCGTGATGTAGCTGCGCTTCTTCTGCTCGGCGGCGATCCGCTGGCGCCGGCGGACGTAGCGGCCGAGGGCGCGGCCGACCTCCATCAGGGCGAGGCGGATCTCCTTGATGATCTCCGGGTAGGAGGCGATCGCCTCCTTGCTCTCCGACGTGAACGGCACCCAGACCGACGCCAGGTGCACGAACAGCACCACCGGCCCGGTGGGGGGCGCCCCCTTCGACTGCTGGAGCCCGTAGGACTTCCAGTTGGTCTGGATCACCGCCTTCGTGATCGCGCAGGCCCCCGCCTGGTAGAGGAGCGGCACCCGGTTGGCGAAGCGGCTGATGTCGACCAGCTGGTCGGCGGGGAGCTTCCCGCCGTAGGCGAGGCCGACCTCGACGAGGAAGGGGTTTCCCCGGTAGACCGAGGGGCTGCGGGAGCAGGAGGCGTAGAACTCCGCGTCGATCCGTTCCCGCATCGCCTTCTCGATCAGCTCGGCGCCGATCGGCGCGAGGCAGTTGGTCGGCGGGGAGAGGATCTTCACCTTCGGGATCGCCCGGTAGAGCTTCTCCACCGCCCGGGTGTCCAGGGTGCGGGGACTCGCCTTGGGGGAGACCCCGGCCACGTGGCAGATCTCCGCCGCCACCTTGGCGCTGAC
>JAMOQA010000419.1 GCA_027064265.1 Acidobacteriota bacterium | reverse complement strand
GGTGGTCGGTGGAGAAGAAGGCGGGCCGGCGACTCCCCTGGTCGTCCGGTACCGCCGGCTCGGCCGGGAAGAGGAACGGCTCCCCCCGGGGTTCCCCGCCGTCGCCACGAGTCGCTGGCTGGACGAGCGTAGGACGTTCCGCGAGGAGGACGGTTCCTTCCGCCTCGAGGACCTCGCTCCCGGCACCTATCGCCTGGTGCTGGAGCATCCCCGCGCCCTCCCCCGCACCCTCGAGAAGGTCGAGGTGGCGCCCGGGGAGGCCGTCGACCTGGGCACGGTCACGCTCGACCCGGGAATCAAGCTCTCCGGCACGGTGGTCGACGCGGCCACCGGGGAACCGGTGACGGGGGCGGTCGTGGAGCCGGCGGCGAGCGACCCGTTCGCCGCGATGGCGAAGCGGATGGACGCGGCGGACGGCGAGCCCGGCACGGGCGCCCGGACGGATGCGAAGGGCCGGTTCACCCTGGGCGGCCTCCGGCCCGGCCGGGTCGTGCTCGAGGTCCGGGCCGAGGGGTACGCCACCGCGCGGGCGGAGACGGTCCTCGAGGAGGACGCGGCGCCGGAACCCCTGCGGGTCGAGCTCTCGGGGGGCGGCGTCGTCGAGGGGGTCGTCCGCCGGAAGGACGGCACCCCCGCGGCCGGCGTCAAGGTGATGGTGATGCGGGGGATGATGCCGGACCTGGACCACTCCACCGAGACGGACGCCGCGGGCCGCTACCGTCTCGAGCACCTGGCCCCCGGCCCGACGACGATCGTGGCGATGCTGGTCGAACCCGGCGCGGAGGGGTTCGACCCGTCGGGGCTCCAGGTGCGCGCGGTGACGGTGGAGGCCGGGAAGACGATCCGGGTCGACTTCCCCGAGGGGGCGGGAGGAATCGCCCTCTCCGGCCGGGTCCTCGAGGAGGGGCGGCCGGTGCCGGCGCAGCTGACGTTCGTGCAGGAGAGCGGCGGCCTGGTCTCGGCGAAGTCCGACGAGGAGGGCCGGTACCGGGTGGAACTTCCCGCCGCGGGCACCTGGTCGGTCGCCGTGATGCGCCTCGCCGGCCGGAGCGAGCGGGAGGCCGGGGAGACGAGGGTCCTCGTGGCGCGCACGACGACCCGGATCGAGGTCCCCGAGAACGTCCCGGCCCTCGCCCGGGACATCCACCTGCCGGCGGCGACGGTGCTGGGCGCCGCCCACGACCCGGAGGGGAACCCGGTGGCCGGGGCCACCGTCGTGCTCCGGCCCGCGGACGAGGACGAGACCGCGAGCGCGCCGGTCGCCAGGACGGGGCGGGACGGCACCTTCCGGCTGCGCTGGGTGCCGGAGGGAACCTGGACCCTGGTCGCCATGGCCCCGCGCCACGCGTGGCAGGAAACCGGGCCGATCGACGTGGGCGAGAAGGGCGAGGTCGAGGTGGACGTCACCCTGCCGCCGGTGGAGCCGGTCCCGGTGCGCGTCGCCGATCCCTCCGGGAACCCGGTCCCCGGGGCCCGGGTGCTGGTCCTCGACGCGCCGGTCCCGGACCTCGGCCCGCTGGTGGGGGCCGGCACCGACGAGAACGGCCTCCTGCAGCTCGACACCCTGCCCGAGGGAAGCTGGCAGGTGGCGGCGGTCAGCCCCCGGTTCGGGATCGCCGTCGGCGAGGTGATCGCCCCCGCCCCCGGGACAGAGGTCCAGGCGATCTCCTTCGAGGAAACGGCGCCGGTGACGCTGCTGGTCCGGGACGAGGGAGGAAAGCCGGTCCGGGGCGCCCGGCTCGGCTCCCTGCGCCCGGCGAACGGCCCGGAGGCCCT
>JAMOQA010000418.1 GCA_027064265.1 Acidobacteriota bacterium | reverse complement strand
CCGCCGGCACCCCCGCCACCTCGAGGACATAAAGGCGCGTCCAGCCCCGTCGGCCCGCCTCGCGCAGGTACCGCTCCCGGAACGAGCGCATCGGCTCCCGGAGCTCCCCCTTCCAGCCCCGGGCGTGGAGCGAGAGGTAGAGGGGCCAGCCCGCGGCCAGCTCGTCCTCCCCGGGCCCGAACCGGCGCAGCGTCACCTCCCCGAGGCGCTTCGCCTTGTTGGTGAAGTTCTTCGCGGTGCGATCGACCTTGCGGAACCGCCTGCGGTGCCCCTCCCAGCCGCCCTCGACGACGGCGAGGCACTCCTCGGTGGTCTCCCGGCGCTCGACGGCGAAGCCGGCCTCCCCGAGGGCCTCCCCGAGGGCGGCGGTGGCCGGGTCGCGGCTCGGCAGGGCGGGCAGGGTCAGCTCCCGCGTGCCGGCACGGGCCAGCTCCCCGGCGAGGGCGGCGAGCACCGCCGGGTCCGGCTCGCGCCCGGCGAGCACCGGCCGGAACCGGGGACGGGTGCCGAGGCCGAGGGGCGCCGGCGAGCCCCCCTTCCCGGCGACCAGGGGCAGCAGGCCGAGGAGCCTTCCCTCGCCGTCCAGCACCGCCGGGCAGAGCGGCTCGGCCCCGCTCCCCGCGGTGGCGAGCCAGGCGGCCAGGTACGCCCCGGAGTCCCAGGGGTCCGCCAGGTCGCCCCGGGTGAGGGCGAGCCGGTCGAGCTCGCCCGCCAGGGCGAGCAGCTCCTCCCGGGCCCGGATCGTGCGTACCTCCGCCACCACGCGGTCACCTCCTCCCGGAAACGATAGTCCCTTCCCGCCCCCGCGCCCCCCCGGCATCATGGAGGGGACAGAAGGGGGCACACGGGCGCCCCCCGGGAGACCGGCCGCCGATGGAACGGGTGATCCTCCACCTGGACATGGACGCGTTCTTCGCCGCCATCGAGCAGCGGGAGCGGCCGGAACTGCGCGGCAAGCCGGTGCTGATCGGTCGGCCCGGCCCCCGGGGAGTGGTCGCGACCTGCTCGTACGAGGCCCGCCGCTACGGGGTCCACTCGGCGATGCCGTCGGTGACCGCCGCCCGGCTCTGCCCCGACGCGGTCTGGGTCCAGCCCCGCCACCGGTTCTACGCGGAGGTCTCCCGGCGGATCTTCGGGGAGATCGTCGCCCGGCACGTCCCGGTCCTCGAGCAGGTCTCGGTGGACGAGGCGTACGGCGACCTCACCGGGCTCGCCGCCGACCTCGCGGAGGGGGCGGAGATCGCGGCGCGGATCCGGGAGGAGATCCGCCGGCGGGAACGGCTCACCGCCAGCGCCGGCATCGCCCCCTGCCGGTTCCTCGCGAAGATCGCCTCCGACCTCGACAAGCCCGACGGGCTCACGGTCCTCTCGCGCGAGCGGTTCCTCGCCGTGGTCGGCCCGATGCCGGTCCAGGTGATCCCGGGCGTCGGCCCGAAGCTCGCCCGGCGGCTCGGCGGCCTCGGGGTCCGCACGGTGGAGGAGCTCGCCCGGGTCCCTTTCGCTCGGCTGCGCCGGGAGCTGGGGCTCCGGACCGCCCTGTTCCTCGCCGCCCGGGCCCGGGGGGAAGACGACACCCCGGTCGGCGCGCCCCACGAGCGGAAGCAGGTCAGCGAGGAGCGGACGTACCGGGACGACCTCCGGGACCCGGGGGAGATCGAGCGGGAGCTGCTCGCCCGGGCCGAGGGGGTGGCCGAGGCCCTGCGGCGCCGCGGCCTCCTCGCCCGCACCGTCGTCCTCAAGGTCCGGGACGGGGCGTTCCGGACGGTGACCCGCTCCCGCACCCTCGACG
>JAMOQA010000417.1 GCA_027064265.1 Acidobacteriota bacterium | reverse complement strand
CTGGAGTCCGCGGTGTGCCACGCCTGCGGCCAGCCGCTGCTGCGGCCGGCCCATGCCCCGGGTCATTCCCCCGCGCTCGCCCAGGGTCGCTGATCCCGTCCCGGTTCCCGGGTGACAGGGGCTCCCCGCCCCGGCAGAATCGTCCCGTGGACCGGCATCTCCAGGAACTCCTCGACCGGCGCAGGAAACTGCTGGCGCTTCCTCCCGGGGAACGCGTGGAGGCGATCCTCGCCTCCCCGCGGGCCCGGGAGCTGGTCCGCTCGCTGCCGGCACCGGAGTTCTGGCTGACGGTCGTCCAGGCGGGCCTCGACCAGGCCCTTCCCCTGCTCCCCCTCGCGGGAAGCCGGCAGCTCGACTTCCTGTTCGACCTCGAGGCCTGGTCCGGCGACGGGTTCGACCCGGCCCGGGCCGGGGAGTGGCTCCGGGCCTTCCGGGAGGCGGATCCCGCGCTGGTCGCCCGCTGGCTCCGCGAGGGGGACGAGCCCCTGGTCGTCCTCGCCCTCGGCCGGATGCTCCGGGTCTACAAGCTGGACGAGTCGACCAGTCCCGACTACTGGCCCCCGGAGCGACCGATCCCGACCCTGGACGGGATCTACTTCGTCGAACCGATCGACGGGCTCCCCGACGGGGTCTTCCCCGCCCTCTGGGAGGGACTCGCCCTCCTCAGGACCCGGGATCGAGGCGCGTACGAGGCCCTCCTCGAGCAGGTCCTCTGGATGATTCCGCCGGAACAGGAGGACAACGTGCGGGAGCGCCGGGAGGGCCGCCTGGCGGAGCACGGGTTTCCTCCGCCGGACGAGGCGATGGAAGCCTGGGCGGCCGGCGAGTATGCGCGCCCCGAGGCCCGGGAGGCCCTGGCCCGCCGCGTGGCCGGGCTCCCCCCGGTCCCGGGCGCGGCCCCGGCGGCCGGCGGGGACGCCGGGCTTCCTCTGCCGGGCAGCCTGCCGGTCCCTTCGGAGGCGACCGGTCCCCTCCTCTCCCGGGCACTGGCCCCCCTGGGGCCGGACGTCCGGGAGCGGATCACCCGGGAAACCCTCGCCTTCGCGGGTCGCTACGCGGTGGCCTCGGGTCGTCCCCTCGGGGAACCGGCGACCCACGCCGACGGGCTCGCCACCGCCCTCGCCCACCTGGAGCTGGGGCTCGAGGAGCTGTCGCGGGGAGACCCCGTCCTCGCCGCCCGGGCCCTCGGCGGGCTCCCGGCCCGTGAAATCGTCCTCGTCGGCGCCGGCGCCGTCCAGGAACGGGCGCTGCGCGCGCGCCGGCTCCTCGCCGGCTGGCTCTCCCGGGTGCACCTGGGCCGGGAACGCCTCGACGAACCCCTCGAGGAAGTGATCGTCGGCCTCGCGGCGCCACGCCCCCTCTTCACCGCCGGGGGGGAAGAACGTCCCTTCCGCTCGCTCGCGGACCTGGAACTGGTCGACGGTGTGCTCGATACGATCGACGCCCTCGGGCACTTCCTCGAGGACGTGCTCGAGGTGGGCGAGGAGGAACTGCCGGAACTCCAGCCCCTTCCCGTCGGCCGGCGCAGTCCCCGCGAGGTCGAGTGGTCCGCGGTCGCGCTGACGACGATCGCCCGGGCCGCCCGGGGCGAGGACGCCCCGCGCCCCCGGGCGCTCACCCGGGAGGAGGCGCGCGAGGCGCTCTCGCGCCTGCTCACGCCGGACCCCCCCCGGGAGACCACCCCCCGCTTCGCCCAGTACGCGAGCATCCTGGCCCTCGGCCCGGCGGAACCGTTCCTGGCGGGACGCCTCGTCGACGACGCCGGAGAACTTCCCCCGGGGGCCCCCCCC
>JAMOQA010000416.1 GCA_027064265.1 Acidobacteriota bacterium | reverse complement strand
AGCCCGGCGTGTCCTCCTCGGGCGCGCCGACCTGGTCGTCCGCCCCGAGGCGGAGCAGGTGCCGCACCTCGTGGTGGTGCAGGTCCGGGTCGCGGCTGAGCAGCAGCCCCGCGGCACCACTGACCAGCGGGGTCGCGGCCGAGGTGCCACCGCCGGCGGCGTACTCGTCTCCCATCTCCGTGCTCCAGACCTGGTCGGCGGGAGCCGACACCTCGAGGTGATCTCCCCAGCTGTAGATCCTCCGGTCGAACCAGTCGGTCCCGCCCACCGCGATCACCTCGTCGAGGACCGACGGCAGCACGCCCTTGCGGGAGCCGCAGTTCCCGATGGCAGCAACCTGGACGGCGCCCCGTCCCTCGGCGTACCGCACCGCGTCGGCCAGGTCGTCGGACCACCAGTCGAAGGCCAGGGACATGCTGAGCACCCGGGCCCCGTTGTCCACCGCCCAGCGGATCGCCGCGGCGACGGTGTCGGTCGTGATCCACCCCTCCGAGTCCATGACCTTGAGGGGCATGATCGAGCAGGTCCAGCAGACCCCGGCGACCCCGATCCCGTTGTTCCCGCGGGCGGCCGCACCGCCGGCCGTGAACGTCCCGTGCCCGTCCTCGTCGTCCGGGTCCGGGTCGTCGTCCCCGAAGTCGTAGCCGTCCACCAGGTTGTCCACCAGGTCCTCGTGGTCCACGTCGGTCCCGGTGTCGATGATCGCGATCACGATCGACGGATCCCCGGTCTCCGTGTCCCACGCCTCCGGCGTGTCCATGTCGGCATCGGGCGTTCCGCCCGCTTCCCCGGTGTTCTCGTGGTGCCACTCGTCCGGGAAGTGCGGATCGTTCGGGACGAGCTGTGGCTCGGCCAGGTACGCCGGCTCCGCGGCCTCGACCCAGCCCTCCCGGCGCAGCTCCGCCACCAGCCGTCGCACCAGGCCGGCATCCTCTCCGGGGAGCTCGATCGCGTACCAGCGGTCGAGGCCGATCCTCCGGAACAGGGCCGGGTCCGCCACCGGCACTCCCCGCGTCCGGACCACGCGGTGACCCCGCTCGAGCCCGTGTCGCGCGAGGAACGCCGCGAGCCCCGGGATCCCCGTCGGCAGCCCGTCCTCCGGGAGCGTCCGCGCCCGGCGGGCGGCATCAGCCGACAGCTTCACCAGCACCCGGTCCCGCGCGAAGGCCCCTGCGGGCCCGCGCGCCGCGGCCACGGCCCCATGTCCGCAGGTCCGGCCGGGGGCCTCCTCCTCCGCGCGGGCCGGCAGCGAGAACAGCAGGAACGCGAGAGCGACGGACACGAGGAGAAGCAGGAAACGGGAGACGGTCGTCGGGCGAAGGCGGTTCATGTCGGGCTCCTTTCCACCGGGATCCCTCCCCGGTACCGGAACGGTACGCGGGAGACCGGCGGAGCCCGAACGTCCCGCGGGGCCTTCCCGCGGGCCCTTCTCTGCCCCGCCGGGGGCGCGCGCGGACGCACCCCTCCCCTCGCGGACCAGTTGCAGCGAGGGAAGCGGAGAGGGCCCCGCGCGGAGCCTCGCAGAGAGGGACGATCCCGGGCGGACCGGTCAGCGGGCCCGGAGGACGTCCCGCGAGAAGACGACCGCCAGCTTCGCGTCCCGTGCCGCCGCCAGCAGGATGCGCACCGGGTGAAGCGCCCAGACGCGGCCGCGGCGCAGCGCATCCCAGGTGGCGCGCCAGGTGGCGTCGAGCTCCCGGCGGCTCGCGACCCGGATGCGGAAGGGATGGACGAGGCGGTCCGCCTGGCGGCGAAGCCAGCCCATCTTCCGGGCGCCGTCCTCGCGCAGGCCCTCGAT
>JAMOQA010000415.1 GCA_027064265.1 Acidobacteriota bacterium | reverse complement strand
GGCGCCGCCGGAGAGGGCGTGGACGATCGAACCGGCCTCGTTCCTGCCGCCGGTCCGCCCCTGGCACGGGAAGAGCGAGTCCCTCGCCGTTCCCGCGGACGACCCGTGGGCGACCCCCTGCGAGAAGAGCGGCTTCACCGAGAGCCCCGACTACGACGACACCGTCGCCTGGCTGCGGCGCCTTTCGGACGCCTCGCCCCACCTGCGGATGGTTTCCATCGGGCGCAGCCGGGAGGGGCGCGACATCTGGATGGTCGTCGCGACGGAAGGAGGTCTCGAGCACCCGAAGCACCTGCGGGAGAACGGCAAGCCGACGGTCCTCTTCCAGGCGGGCATCCACTCCGGCGAGATCGACGGCAAGGACGCCGGGATGATGCTCCTGCGGGACCTCACCGTCCGGAAGCAGCTGCCCGGGCTTCTCGAGAAGGTCAACGTCCTGTTCGTCCCGATCCTCTCGGTGGACGCCCACGAGCGGCGCAGCGAGTACGGCCGCATCAACCAGCGCGGCCCCCGCGTGATGGGCTGGCGGACCAACGCCCGCAACCTGAACCTGAACCGGGACTACGCGAAGGTCGACACCCGCGAGATCCGGGCGATCGTCCAGGCGCTCGACGAGTGGCCGGTCGACCTCTACCTCGATATCCATGTCACCGACGGCGCCGACTACCAGTACGACGTCACCTTCGGGTGGAACGGACGCCACGCCTGGTCGCCGGCGATCGCCACCTGGCTCGACGAGGTCTTCCGGCCCCGGGTGTCGAAGGACCTCGAGGCGTGGGGCCACGTGCCGGGGCCGACGATCTTCCAGGTCGACCGGCTCGATCCCGGCAAGGGGATCTGGGACTGGACCGCCTCGCCCCGCTTCTCCACCGGCTACGGCGACGCGCGTCACCTGCCGACGGTGCTGGTGGAGAACCACTCGCTCAAGCCGTTCCGGAGGCGCGTCCTCGGCACGCGGGTGCTGATGGAGAGCGTCCTGCGACTGCTGGCGGACGAGGGCTCGTCGCTGCGGCGGGCGATCGAGGAGGACCGGGCGCGCCGCCGGGCCGAGGTGCCGCTCGAGTTCGAGGTGAACCCGGAGGACCACCGGAAGATGCTCTACCGGGCGATCGAGGTGGCCCCGCACCTCTCGGAGATCAGCGGGTCGGTGATCCCGCGCTGGACCGGCAGGCCCCTCGACGTCGAAGTGCCGATCCGGGCCCAGACGAAGGTGAAGACCGCGGTGCGCCGGCCCGCCGCCTACCTGGTGCCGCCCGCCTGGGGGCACGTGGTCGACCGGCTGCGGCTCCACGGGGTGAAGGTCGAGTACCTGCGGCAGCCGGAGACCGTCGAGGTCGAGGTGTACCGGCTCGCGGACCCGGAGCTCGACCGGCAGCCCTACGAGGGGCACGTGCGGGTGCGAGCGAAGACGACGCTGGAGCGGCGGACGATGACCTTCCCGAAGGGGACGGCGCGGATCTCGACCGACCAGCCCCTCGGCGACCTGGTGGTGCTGCTGCTGGAACCGCAGTCCCCGGACTCCTTCTTCCAGTGGGGATTCTTCCTGCCGGTGCTCCAGCGGGCGGAGTACTTCGAGGCGTACGCGATGGAGCCGCTGGCCCGGCGGATGCTGGCGAAGGACCCGGAGCTGCGGCGGGAGTTCCTCGAGAAGCTGCGGAAGGACCCGGAGTTCCGGGGCGACCCGCGGGCGCGACTCGAGTGGTTCTACCGCAAGACGCCGTGGTACGACGACCGGTACCTCCTCTACCCCGTCGCCCGCGTTCCCGTCCCCGCGAGAGGTGAGGGGGCGCAGCGAGCCACGAAGATCGGCG
>JAMOQA010000414.1 GCA_027064265.1 Acidobacteriota bacterium | reverse complement strand
GAAGGGCGCGAGGATCGGGCCTTTCCGAAGGATGCCGGGCACCGGCGGTCCTTTCTGGCATGGATCGTGCTTGCTGAACGGGCAGGAGAAGGGCGCGCGGGGCGCGCCACCGGCGCGGCGGCCGGTCGCACATGTTGACGCGGATTGCCTGACCAACACCCCTTCCCAACCCCTTCCCTTGACGCTGGAGACAGACGAGACCGGCCGCCGCCAAACCTTCCGAGTTCTTCCGGGCCTCCCGGTCGGGAGGCCCGATGCATGTCGGCCTCCCGGTCCCGGTCTTGCCCTTGCCGCCGGTGCGGTCCGGTGGTTTCCTCGGGGGCATGCGTGACCACGATCCGGTCGGGGCTCCTTCCCTCGTCGTCCTGGATGCCGGACCCGAGCCCGGCCGGCTCGCGATGGTCCGGGAGGCAGGGCTTGCCCGCCGTGCGCGGGAGGGGGCAGGTCCCTGCTGGATCCTCCGGTTCCACGGGTGGGCGGAGCCCGTCCTCTCCCTGGGGAAGACCCAGGCGCTGCCGGAGGACCTCGCGGAATCCGCCCGGGCCGCGGGCGTCGACCCGGTGCGGCGACCGACCGGCGGCGGGTGGCTCCTGCACCTTCCGGGGGACCTGGCAGTCACCCTCGTCGCTCGCGGCCCGCTCCGGGCCGGGGAACTGCGGGGAACGGCACGGCTCGTCGGGGAGGCGATCGCCGGGGCCCTCGAACGGCTGGGGCTGGGCGCGCGGGCGGCCGCGGCGTCGGCGACACCGCCGGGGGCCGGCAGGGCGGACGTCTGTTTCCAGCGGGTGGACCGGGAAGAGGTGACCGCCGGGTCGACCAAGGTGGCGGGGGTCGCTCTCGCGCGGGTGGGAAGGGCCGCCCTGGTTCAGGCGGCGATTCCCCTGGTGGCAGCGACGGGCCCGCTTGCCGCGTTCGAGGCCCGGTGGGATCCTCGGCGCCGGGAGGCGGTGGCGCGCACGGCCGGCATCGCTCCCGGGCCCCTGGCGGCGGCCATCGAGGAGGGGATCGCGGAACGACTGCCGGCGGAGACCGGCGAAGGGAAGACCACGGGATGATGCCCCTGATTCGCTCGCGGAACGCGGTGGCGGTGCTTCTCCTGGCAGCGGCCCTCCTCCTGCCCGCCTGCAGGAGCGGCAGCGGGCCGCGGATCGTTCCGGTGGACCGGCGGGCACCCCTGGTGCTCCTGGTCCTCGACCGCCAGCGCGTGGTGCCGGGAAGGGAATGGCGCTTCGAGGACCGGGTGGAGGAGTTGCTGGACGCCGCGGTGCTGGCCCGGACCGGGGTCGACTTCCCCCTCGATGGCTGGTCGTCCCTGGCCGGCGAAGGGGAGATCACCGTGGTCGCGGTCCCGGGCCCGGCCGGCACGCTGCCCGGGGCGGTGGTCGCCCGCCTCGCCCTGGCCCTCGGGGACGAGGAGATGGTCCACCTGCTGGGGCCGCCCCCCGCTGCGGGGCCGCCCCCCGCTGCGGGGCCGCCGCCCGCGGCCTGGATCCTCGTGGCGCGTCCCGCCATCGCGAAGGACGGCACGGTCCGGGACGACGGGGCCGACGTGGCGGCGCGGCTCCGGGAGGCCGGCTGGCCCGCCCCGGGCCTCGTGCTGGCGGATCTCTCTCGCACGACCGTCGGGGGGGAACCGTGGGAACCCCGGGAGATCCTGGTCGGGACGGATCCCGGGGCGGTCGCCGAGGTCGCCCGCTGGCAGCTGCGGGGCCGGCTCGCGGGAGAACTGCCGGCACCGGCCCGGGCGCCCCGGGTGCGCCTCGCCGTGCTGCCGGTGGGACGGTGATCAGGGGTCGACGGGCTCGACGGGCCAGAG
>JAMOQA010000413.1 GCA_027064265.1 Acidobacteriota bacterium | reverse complement strand
CGGAGCGCCTTCTGCAGGGCCTCGGGGAAGGTGCGGCCGATCGCCATCGCCTCCCCGACCGACTTCATCTGCGTGCCCAGGTCGGGCGCGGTGCGCGGGAACTTCTCGAAGGCCCAGCGCGGCACCTTGACGACGACGTAGTCGAGGGCCGGCTCGAAGCTGGCCGGCGTCTCCCGGGTGATGTCGTTCGGGATCTCGTCCAGGGTGTAGCCGAGGGCGAGCTTCGCCGCGATCTTCGCGATCGGGAAGCCGGTCGCCTTCGACGCCAGGGCCGAGGAGCGGGAGACCCGGGGGTTCATCTCGATGACCAGCATCCGGCCGGTGCGCGGATCGACCGCGAACTGGATGTTCGAACCGCCGGTCTCGACCCCCACCGCCCGGATGATGGCCAGCGCCGCGTCCCGCATCCGCTGGTACTCCCGGTCGGTCAGGGTCTGGGCCGGCGCGACGGTCACCGAGTCGCCGGTGTGGACCCCCATCGCGTCGAAGTTCTCGATGCTGCAGACGATGACCACGTTGTCGGCCCCGTCCCGCATCACCTCGAGCTCGTACTCCTTCCAGCCGAGGATCGACTCCTCGATCAGCACCTGGTCGATCGGGGAGAGATCGAGCCCTCGCCGGACGATCTCCGCGAACTCCTCCGCGTTCCAGGCGATGCCGCCCCCGCTCCCGCCGAGGGTGAAGCTCGGGCGGATCACGAGCGGGTAGCCGATCTCGTCCCGGAGCCGTTCCGCCTCCTCGAAGCTGGTCGCGAAGCCGCCCCGGGGCATCTCGAGCCCGGCCCCCTCGACGGCCTCGCGGAAGAGCTCCCGGTTCTCGCAGATCTCGACGGCCTTTCGGCTGACGCCGATCAGGCGGATCCCGAGGCGGTCGAGGGTCCCCCGCTCGTCCAGCTCCACCGCGAGGTTCAGGGCGGTCTGGCCTCCGACCGTCGGCAGGATCGCGTCGGGCCGCTCCTGCTCGAGGATCCGCTCGATGGTCGGCGCGTCCAGGGGCTCGACGTACGTCCGGTCGGCGAGCTCGGGATCGGTCATGATCGTCGCCGGGTTGGAGTTGACCAGGATCGTCTCGATCCCCTCCTCCCGCAGCGCCTTGATCGCCTGGGTCCCCGAGTAGTCGAACTCGCAGGCCTGGCCGATGACGATCGGGCCCGACCCGATCACCAGCACCCGCTGGACGTCGTTCCGTCGCGGCATCGCGCACCCTCCCCGGCGTCACGAAAAAAGGAGCCGCCCCGCGGGGCGGCTCCCGTCGATTCCAGCGGCAGGGATCACTCCCCGCCCCCCGGGGGCTCCTCCCCGGCCTCGGCCTTCTTCTCCTCGTCCGGGGTGGTCTCCTCGGCGGCCTGCTCCTCGGCCTGCCCGGCGGCGGGAGCGGTCTCGGCCGGCGCCTCGGCGGCGGGCGCCGGGGTCTCGGCCTTCTCGGCCTTCTTCCGCGGCTTCTCCTTCGCGGAACCGCCCGCCTCGACCAGCTCGATGATCGCCATCTCGGCGCCGTCGCCCCGGCGCGGCATCATCTTCACGATGCGGGTGTAGCCCCCGGGCCGCCCGGCGTAGCGCGGGGCGATCTCATCGAACAGGTGCTTGACCAGCGTCCGGTCCCGGAGTTCGCGGGCGACGAGGCGCCGGTCGTGGACGGTGTCGCGGCGGGCGCGGGTGATCAGCTTCTCCGCGTACGAGCGGAGTTCCTTCGCCTTGGCGAGGGTCGTCGTGATCCGCTCGTGCTGGAACAGCGCCGTCGCCAGGTTGCGCAGCAGCGCGCGGCGGTGCTCCGTGGTCCGGCCCAGCTTGCGGTGTGCCCAGCGGTGTCTCATCGTCGTCTC
>JAMOQA010000412.1 GCA_027064265.1 Acidobacteriota bacterium | reverse complement strand
GTCGGCCACCGGCCCGGTCTCGTTCGGCGCGAGTCGCTCCTGGGCGAGGAGCACCAGGTCCTCGGTCTCCGGCCGCGGGACCAGCGCCCGCCCGTCGACCCGCAGGTCCAGCTCGAGGAAGGGCCACCGGCCGAGCAGGTGCTGGAGGGGGACCCGGGCCTCCCGCCGGGCGACGAGCCCGAGGAACCGCTCCACCGCCCCCCCCGGCAGCTCCGCCGCGGGCCGCACCCGGGCGACGACGAGCCGGGCCCGGTCCCAGCCGCTCGCCGCCTCGAGGAGCAGCTCCGCCTCCCGGTCGGCGAGGGGGATGCCGGCGGCGGCGAGGCGCCCGGCGGCCCGGGCGAGGAGGGCGCCGACCGTGTCCCGGTTCCCGGCCATCCCCGCCCCCGGCCCCCGCGTCACCCGGCCAGCTCGGCCTTGAGCCGTTCCGCCTGGTCCGCCGCGACCAGGGCGTCGATCAGCTCGTCCAGGTCGCCGTCGAGCACCTGGTCGAGCTTGTGGAGGGTCAGGTGGATCCGGTGATCGGTCACCCGGTTCTGGGGGAAGTTGTAGGTCCGGATCTTCTCCGAGCGGTCGCCGCTGCCGACCATCGTGCGCCGGGCGGCGGCCTCCTTCTCGTGCCGCTCCCGCTCCCAGAGGTCCCGCAGGCGGGCGCGCAGGACCTTCATCGCCTTCGCCCGGTTCTTGTGCCACGACTTCTCGTCCTGGCACTGGACGACCAGCCCGGTCGGCAGGTGGGTGATCCGCACCGCCGAGGCGGTCTTGTTGACGTGCTGGCCGCCGGGACCCGAGGCGCAGAAGCTGTCGATCCGCAGCTCCTTCTCCTCGTCGATCTCGACGTCGACGTCCTCGGCCTCCGGCAGCACCGCCACCGTCGCCGCCGAGGTGTGGATCCGGCCCTGGGACTCGGTCTCCGGGACCCGTTGCACCCGGTGGACGCCCGACTCGAACTTCAGGCGCGAGAAGACCCGCTCCCCGGAAACGTTGGCGATCGCCTCCTTGACCCCGCCCACCTCCGAGCCGGAGACGTAGACCACCTCGAAGGACCATCCCTTCCGCTCGGCGTACCGCTGGTACATCCGCAGCAGCTCGCCGGCGAAGAGGGTCGCCTCGTCCCCCCCGGTGCCGGCCCGCACCTCGAGGACGACGTTGCGCTCGTCGTTGGGATCCTTCGGCAGGAGGAGCAGCCGGATCCGGCGGTCGAGTTCCTCGCGCCGGGCCTCGAGTTCCTTCGCCTCTTCCCGGGCGAGGGCCCGCATCTCCTCGTCGGCCTCGTCCCGGAGCATCTCCCGGGTGTCCTCGAGCTGCGCTTCCACCTCCCGCAGCTCCCGCAGCGCCTTGACGATCGGCTCGAGCTCGGCGTAGCGGGTGGCGTGCTCCCGGTAGGCGCGGGGGTCCCCGGCGACCTCGGGGTCGGCCATCCGGGCGGACAGCTTCTCGAAGTCCGCCTCGATCTCCCGCAGCCGCTCCCGGAATCCGCCGTCTGCCACGGAACACCCCCTCCGCGCCGGGATCGAGGAAGGCGTCCCGGCCGCGGATCACCCTCGAATGTTACAGGACGAAGCGCTCGTCTCCCTCGAGCTCCGCCGCGCGGCGGAAGGCGGCGAGGGAGACCTCGACCATCGAGTCGTCCGGCTGCCCGGTGGTCAGCCGCTGGAGCCAGAGCCCCGGCTGGACCAGCAGCTTCGCCAGCGGGTTCTCCCGGTGCCGGGCGGAGAAGCGGATCAGCTCGTAGGAGAGCCCGGCGATCAGCGGCACCAGGGCGATCCGGGCGAGGGCCTTCCCCCAGGCGGGCCAGGCCGCCGGGATGAAGCAGAAGACCAGGATC
>JAMOQA010000411.1 GCA_027064265.1 Acidobacteriota bacterium | reverse complement strand
CCCGATCTGTCGCATTTCCGGGGGGCCCCCCCGCGGCAGCGATTCGTTTCGCGGAGGCCCCCGCGCAGAGAGCGGAGGAGCCTCCCGCGGCAGCGCCCCGTTTCCGGGGGCGCACTTCCCGGGGGATGCCCGGGCCGATTCCGGGCGCGTCTCCTCCGCCCCGGGGGCGATCGGAGCGCGGCTCAGGGGAGGATCGCGGGGCCGAAGAGGCGGCGGGCGTTCTCGGTGGTGGCGCGGGCGATCTCCTCGCGGGGAACGCCCTTGATCGCGGCGAGCTCGTCGAGGACGACGAGGAGGTTGGCCGGCTCGTTGCGCGTTTCCCGGTCGGGGCCGAGAACCGGGCTGTCGGTCTCGAGGAGGAGCCGGTCGAGGGGAACGAGGGCGGCGAGCTTCCGCTTCTGGGGCGACCTCACGATCGAGGGCGGGATCGAGAAGAAGAAGCCGGCCTCGAGACCCCGGCGGGCGGTGGCCGGGCGGGCGTCGAACGCGTGGAGGAGCACGCGCCGGGCGCCCCGCTCGGCGAGGGCCTCGATCGCGTACTTCCCCGCGCTGCGGGAGTGCACGTTGAGCGGCAGGTCGAGCTCGAGGGCCAGGTCCACCTGGGCGAGGAACAGCTCCCGCTGCAGCTCCCGCTCGGTCGGGTCCTGCACCTTCCAGCGGTCGAGGCCGACCTCGCCGAGGGCGACCAGGTCGTCCCGGCGCTCCCGGGCGAGGGCGACGATCTCCGCGAGGGCGTCCCGGTCGAGCACGGTCGGGTAGAGGCCGATCGCCGGCGCGATCTCCGGGTGCCGCCGGGCCAGCTCGAGGATCCGCCGGGCGTCCTCCACCGTCTCCCCGACGGTGACGACCCGCGCGACCCCCGCCGCCCGGGCCCGGGCGAGGACCTCCTCGCGGTCGGGGTCGAAGGACGGGTCGGCGAGGTGGGCGTGGGCGTCGACCAGGGGAACGGGGGAGGGAACGGGGGGCGCCATCGCGGTCCTCCTCGCGCGCCGCTGGCGAACGGATACGCCCCGCCGCGTAAGCCGCGGCGGGATTGCCTCGGCGGCTTCCGGGCGCGATGATGCCCCACCCGGGCCCCCGGATCACGGGGCCGCCCCACCCGAGGAGAACGAGGATGAGTGGGAAGCTGGCGATCCACGGTGGCGAGCCCGTGCGGAAGAAGCCCTGGCCGGGCTGGCCGGTCCACGGGAAGGAGGAGGAGCAGGCGCTGCTCGAGACCCTGCGCTCCGGCGTGTGGGGGGTGAACGGGCCCCGGGTGCCCGAGTTCGAGAAGCGGTACGCGGAGCTCCACGGGGCGAAGCACGGGGTCGCCTGCTGCAACGGGACGATCGCGCTCCAGATCGCCCTGGTCGCCGCCGGCGTCCAGCCGGGGGACGAGGTGATCACCAGCCCCTACACCTTCATGGCGACCGCCCTCGCGATCCTGGCCGTCGGCGGCGTGCCGGTCTTTGCCGACGTCCAGCCGGGCACCCACAACCTGGACCCGGACGAGATCGAGCGGGCGATCACGCCCCGCACCCGGGCGATCCTGCCGGTCCACATCGGCGGGCGTCCCGCGGACATGGACCGGATCCTCGAGATCGCGAAGGAGCACGACCTGATCGTCGTCGAGGACGCGGCCCAGGCCTGGCTCGCCTCGTGGAAGGGGACGCCGGTCGGCGCGATCGGCGACGCCGGGATCTTCAGCTTCCAGTCGAGCAAGAACATTACCGCCGGCGAGGGCGGGATCGTCCTCACCAACGACGACGAGGTCTGGCAGCGGGCCTGGTCCTACCACAACTGCGGCCGCACCCTCGGGGGCGAGTGGTACGTCCACGACCATCCCGGTCTCAAC
>JAMOQA010000410.1 GCA_027064265.1 Acidobacteriota bacterium | reverse complement strand
CGGCTCCTTCCACGGTCGTCCCGAGCCGGAAATCCACCCGAACCTCCCCGCCCTCCGGGATCGCCACCGGGCGCTTCTCGACGCTCTCCACGTCCCCCGGGAACCCGCGCCGGATCACCCTTGCCGGACCCGCGGGCAGCCCGCCGATGGCGAAGATCCCGTCCGGTCCCGTGGTGGCCGTGCCGCCCGGCCCCGCGTCGGTCTCCACCTCGATCACCTGGCCGGGGACGGGCCGACCGTCCCAGCGGGTCACCGTGCCGACGACGCGTCCGCCGCGCCCCAGCCGGATCGTCACGTCGGTGGGCGGCTCGTCCGGGTCGACGACCAGGGAGACGCTCGCCGGCGCGTAGTCCGGGTGCTCGGCGACGAGGTGGGCCGCCCCGGGCCCGAATCCCCCGAGGGAGAACGCTCCATCCTCGCCGGTCTCCGTCTCCTCTCCCGAGGGCTCGGCCCGGACCCTGGCGCCCACGACCGGCGCCCCGCTCTCCCGGTCGACCACCGCGCCCTCGATGGTGACGCCGCGATCGAGGACCAGCTCCAGGTCGCCGATCGTCTCCCCCGCCGCGACTTCCACGGCTTCGGACCGCCGCGGGGCGCGCCCCCGGGCCGTGGCGAGGAGCTGGTAGCGCCCGGGCGGCAACCCGGCCGCGCGGAACCGGGCCTCGTGGGCCGGCAGGTCGGCCTCCTCGTCGCGCTCCATCTTCCAGCGCCCGGCCGCACGGCCGTCGTCGTCTAGGCCGACCACCCGCACCGCGGGGTCCTCCAGCGGCTCCTCGTCGTCGGTGCGGACCAGGGCCTCGAGCTCCGCGCCCTCCTCGAGGACCAGCTCGAGGGGACCGGCCGGCATCTCCACGTCCTCCTCGGCCGGGAGCAGGTTGCGTCCGCGGGGGGGCGTCACGCGGACCCGCCAGGTCCCCTCGTCGAGGCCGGCGACGGAGAACGCCCCGTCCTCCCCGGCCGTCTCCCGCGCGAGGGGCAGGGTCGACATGCCGGCGAGGCGGAACACCCGGACCGTCGCCCCGGCCACCGGGTCGCCCGCGCCGTCGACGACCCGACCGGAGAGGACGAGGCCCTCCTCGACGACGAGCCGCCCCAGGTCGAGGGTCTTCCCGGGGACGACGTCCAGGTTGTCGAGGATCATCGCCCGCCCCCGCGGCGGACGGATCACGAGGCGCCAGGTGCCGGCGGGAAGGTCGGCGAGCCGCAGCACCCCCTTCGCGTCGGACTCCCCCCGCACCGGCTCGACCTTCTCGCTCTCCTGCCCGCCCCGCGGCCGCGCCTCCGCGCGCACACCGGGGACGGGCCTGTCGGCGGCATCGACGAGGCGCGCGACGATCGTGCCGGCGGAGGACTCCGTCCCGGCCTTTTCCCCGGGTGCCGGGGAACCTTCGGCGAGGACGGAGAGCGGGAACAGGAAGACGCACGAGAGCAGGCAGGCGACGAGCGGGACCTTCATCGACACCTCCCGGCGACCCGGACCGGGGGGCCGCCGGGACCAGTCTACCGTGACTGCCGCCTCACCTCGCGAGGTAGAACCAGGTGCGGCCGTCCCCGAGCACCGGGTCGTCGTAGGCGCTCACGTCCTCCTCGTCGACCAGCGTCTCCCGGTCGTCGGTGAACCGGGCGTCCGCCGCCCGCTCCAGGGTGTACGGGGCCACGCCCCCTTCCCAGGAGAGATGGACGGCGTCGTTCCCCTTCGTCACCGAGAGCGAGAGGGGCGCCCACGACGCCCGCACCCGCACCCGCACCGTCGCCGTCTCGTAGGGGCCGAGCGGCACCAGCACCTCGTTTCCGTCCATCCCGAGGGGCTCGCCTCCCTCCTCGTCCATCTCCACCCGC
>JAMOQA010000409.1 GCA_027064265.1 Acidobacteriota bacterium | reverse complement strand
ATCCAGATCCCGAGCATGTTCATCAGCAGGTGCCACAGCCCGCCGTGGAGGAGCGCGTAGGTGACGAGCTGCCAGGCGTACCCGTGCAGGACACCGTCCGGCGTCAGGGCCAGCCAGCGATCGACCGCCCACCTGCCGAGGAACGGGTAGAGGACGATCCACTGCAGGGCGAAGGCGATCCCCAGGGTCCAGAGGATCCGCCGGATCGTCGGGGTGACGGGGGGAAAGGCGAAGGACATGCCTCCGCCGCCGATCGGCGCACCGCGGTTCCAGCTCATGGGCGCATTATCCCGGATTCCGCGTGAACCTTCGAGGCGAAACGTCGCGGAGGCGTCGGCCCGCCGCCCGCTACTCCTCTTCCTCGATCTCCACGTCGATCGTGCCGTCGGCGCGATGGACGTACAGCCAGGCGCGACCCGCGAAGAAGGTCCCCTTCTCCCGCCCGGTCGCTCCCTCCCCGCGCCGGCAACCGCTCTTCCCCGCGAGCCCGCAGGCGAACGTGTACTTCTTCCCCCCGACCCGAAGCACCCAGCGGTACGCCCACGGCCCGGAGACGTTGACGACCTCGGCGGTCAGCTCGTTGGTCCCGTCGGCGAGGAGCGGTGCCAGGTCGAACCACTCTGCCTCGAGCTCCGCCGGCGCGGCGACCTCCCGCCCGTCCAGGTAGAGGTGCACCTCGTCGTCGGCGGAGAGGACCCGCACCGTGGCATCGAGGGGCGGCAGTTCCTCTTCGCCGAACTCGATCCGCGCGACCTCCCGCCGCGGGATCTCGCGCCGCTCGTCGCCGGGCAGTTCCATCACCAGCAGCTCCCGGTCGAGGGAGACGACGTAGCCGGACAGTTCGCTCCCGTCCCGCAGGACCACCCGGTCCGCGGACGCGCGGGCGACGGGAACGAGGGCGAGCAGGCAGACGACGATCGCCGCGAGGGAAAGGGTGCGAGAGCGGGACGAACTCGAGCGACGCATGGCGGACCTCCCGGGGATTCCTCCCGGGCCGGGAAGGCCCCTGCCGATCGCGCCGCCGGCCGGCAGGCGGTTCCCCTACGATGCGAGCCGGGTCCTCCGCGGCCCCGGGAGACCATGATGGCAGCTTCCCCGTTCCCCGGCACGACCTCCCCGCCGGACCTTCCCCGGCCCGCCCCCGCCCTCCTCGTCGGCGGCCGGGTCGAGAACACCCCGGGGGCGGCGGGCATTCCCCCGGGACTCGCCACGGCCGCCGCGCTGCGACTTCCCCGGGGCGGGGTCCACGTCCTGGCGGTCGCCGGCCGCGAGTGGCTGGTGGCGATCCTCGACGACCCGGTGCCCGCGGCGGCCCTCGCCCCCCTGCCGGGGCCACCCCCCGAGCGGCGGCGCTGGCTGCGCGCCTGGCTGCCGCTGCTCGCCGGATGGCTCCGGGCCCGGGCGGAAGAGGACCCCTGGTTCGTTCCCCTCGCCGTCTCTCCTTCCCTCGCTCCCGCCGTCGCCCCCCTCGCCCGGGCGGCCGCCACGTCCCTGCCGGTCCTCCTGGGCGGCGAGTCGGGCACCGGCAAGGAAGTGATCGCGCGCGCCCTCCACCGGGCCTCGGGCCGCCCCGGCCCACTCGTCGCGGAGAACTGCGCCGCCCTTCCCGCCGAGCTCCTGGAAGCCGAGCTCTTCGGCGTGCGGCGGGGCGCGTACACCGGCGCCCACCGCGACCGGCCGGGGCGCTTTCGCGCCGCCCACGGGGGCACCCTTCTCCTCGACGAGATCGGCGAGCTGCCCCTCCCGCTCCAGGCGAAGCTGCTGCGGGTGCTCGAGGAGGGGCGGGTCCGCGCCCTGGGAGACGATCGCCCGCGCGCCGCCGACGTCCGGGTGATCGCCGCGACCA
>JAMOQA010000408.1 GCA_027064265.1 Acidobacteriota bacterium | reverse complement strand
GGCACGTGCTCGGCGCTGTCCCCGCACCAGGCGCCGAAGAAGACCTCGACCCGCGCGGGCCGCGCCTCGCGCAGCGCGCGGACGACGTCCGGCGCCGGCCGCCACGCGCGCACCGCCGCCTCCCACGCGGGGAGCACGTCCCCGAGCCGGGCCGGATCGATCTCCCCGACCGGCGACTCGGCGACGGGCACGGTGGGGGGCGGTGCCCAGTCCGCGGCGGGAGCGGGGCGCGCGGGGGACGTCCCGGGAGGACTGCCCGGGACGGACGTACAGCCCGCGAGGGCGGGGACGAAGAGCATGCACGCGGTGACGAGGCTCCAGCGCATCGGCGACCTCCCCGGGGGCGAAGCGAGTGTACCCGTGCAGATTGAACATCGGGTGTTCAATCCGCAAGACCCGCGTCCTCGAGGGAGGCTGGATCAGTCCTCGGCGAGGAGGCGGCGTTCGCCCTCGATCTCCCGGAGGGGGGCGATGTCCTGGGTGACCTCGAGGGCGCCCAGGTACTCGCTGCCGTCCCGGACCGCGTAGTAGCGGATCAGCACGTACCGCTCGCCCATGCGGATCCAGAAGGTGGCCGAGTCCCGCGTCCCGGCGCGGAACTCCTGCAGGATCTTCTCCACCAGGTGGACGCTCGAGGGCGGGTGGCAGAACTGGACCTTCCGGCCGATCACCGTCGGTGCCCGGTCGAAGATCGGGTCGGGACCGTGGGAGAAGAACGCCACCCGGTCGTCCGCGTCGACGAACGTCAGGTCGAGGGGAAGCGTCCGCAGGATGGCCCGCAGCTGGCGCGGGGTGACCGAGCCCGACGACCCGAGGAAGACCTTCCCGGACACGGGGGAGGCCGTCGGCTCCTCCTTGTCCGGGGTCGGCGGCGGCATCCACCCGATGGACGGCTGCACGAGGGAGAACGGGTAGCGGGGGAGTTCGCGCCAGATCTCTCCCCACTCGCCCGCCGCCAGCTTCTGGAGGGCCAGGGGCAGGAGGATCTTCTCCTCCTTGGAGATCATCTCGAGGATCGCGCGGCCGAGGGGTATCCCGAGCTCCCGCGCGACGTACTGCCAGTGGGCCAGGTCACGGTCGTCACGGGCGAGCTCGTCCCGGAGCCGGCGGAGCATCTTCCGGATCTCGTCGTGCTTGGCCCACATCACCTGGCTGGGGCCGTGGATCCCGTGCCGCTCGAGGAAGGGGAAGAGGAGGTTCTCCTTGCGGAGGTAGTGCTTGTCCACCTCGAGAAGGCGCTCGAGGGCGGCGCGCCACTCCTCGAGAAGGGACTCGATGTCGCCCTCGCCGGCGAGGATCCGCTCCATTACCCGTTCCATCCGGTCGACCTCGCCGGCGATCGCCCGGTGGGAGCGCCGGAAGGTGTCGACCGGGTGGCCGGCCGGGACGCGGGCGAGGGGATCCCCCTCCGCCTGCTCCCGCACGATCGAGGAGTGCAGGTCGCAGATCCCCCGCACCATCTTCGGGCTCATTCCCTCGCGGATCAGCTTCTGCTCGAGGGAGACCAGTTCCTCGTGGCTGACCTCGGAGACCAGTTTCGCCAGGCGGGGTTTGACCAGGTCCACGGGCATGCCCGCGTGGACGTCCTCGATGATTCGCCGCAACCGTTCCAGGCGGTCGCTCCCGTTGGCCTCGCCCATGTCGTCGTCTCCGGTGGTACCTGGTGGCGGATTATCGGACCGCCGCATCCGGTGAGTTTCCCGTCCCGAGGATAGCCGCGGGGTTCCCCCGCCGCAACGCGCCGCCTCGGCGTACATTGCGGGGTGCCGGGTCTCGGCGACCCGGGAAGGAGGGGTCATGCGGAGGATCGGTTCGCGTTCGGTCACGTTCGTCGTCGTTCTTGCCT
>JAMOQA010000407.1 GCA_027064265.1 Acidobacteriota bacterium | reverse complement strand
GCGCGCCTCCTCCTCGAGGGAGAGGTAGCGCTCCCGTCGCGAGACGCGGAACTTCCGGTAGACGCGCGCCAGCCCCTCCCGGAGCAGCACGGCCCCCGCGTCGGTCCCCTCGGCGGTCTCCACGTAGGCGACGAGGCGCCCGTAGCGGTCCCGCTTCTCCCGGGCGCCCTCCGGCACGACCCGCACCGGGCCCGTGCCGAGGAGCTCGGCGAGCCGGTCCCGGGCCTCGGCGGCCAGGTACTGGGGCCGACAGACCGGGTGATGGAGCTCGGGGGTGTCGATTCCGGCGAGGCGCACCGTCACGTCGCGCCCGCGGTCGCGGACGACGACCGTGTCGCCATCGACGACCCGGACCAGGGGAACGCGCCGGGCGCCCCCGGCCGGGGCGGGCGGACAGGCGAGCAGGAGGAAGAGCGCGGCCAGGAACGCCCGGACCCCGGGGGTCACTCGTCCTCGTCCAGCTCGTTCAACCATTGGCGCCAGTTGCCGCCGGGCAGGTCGTCTTCCTCTTCCCGCCAGCGTGGCTTCGGCGCCCGCTCCTTCTGGGGCCCGTGCTTCTTGCGGGTGCGGCGCCGCTCCTCGTGGGCGGGAGGCAGGTCGACCGGCGGCGGGGGACCGGGCCGGAAGCCGCCGGGACGGGACCCCTGGGACCGGTGGCCCCCACCCGTGCGGGCGGCGCCACCGGGCCGGGAGCCGCCGGGCGGTGGACCGCTGCCGCGCTCCCGCGCCTCGTTGACGACGAGCTTGCGCCCGCCGAAGTCGGCGCCGTCCAGGGCGGCGACCGCGGCGGCCGCTTCCTCGTCCGTTGCGTAGGAAACGAAGGCGAAGCCCCGGGGACGGCCGGTCTCCCGGTCCATCACCAGGTGCACGTCGGTCACCCGGCCATGGCGGCCGAAGACCTCGCGGAGCTGCTCGCCTGTCGCCTCGTAGGGGAGATTGCCGACGAAAAGACGCTTGCCCATCAGGGGGGGACTCTCTCGCGGGGCGCCGGGCGCCCCAGGCGGGTTGCTGGTTCGCGCGGACCGGGGGTCCGCCGGAATGGGGAAGAGGGAGTGTATCGTCCCGGACCGGCGGCGTAAAGCCTTTCCGCCTCCCGCCCGGGCGCCTCCCTCTGCTATCCTCTTCCCGCCCGGCCCGGACCGGGCGATGCACGGACGGAAGCGAACGGGGCCTGGTGGCCCTCCCGGTCTTCAAAACCGGTCGCCCCGCCGGTCGAGCCGGCGGGGGGTGGGTTCGATTCCCACGCGCTTCCGCCACTCGCCGGTTGTCCCGGGGGTTCCCGGGCCCGACATTCCCTCCGTGAACGTCTCCTCTCCCGGCCGGCCGCGATTCCCCGCCGCGTCCTGGGCCCTCGCCGGCCTGGTCGCCGCGGCCCTGTTCACGTCCGGGCTGATCCGCTCGTTCCACGACTCGACGCCTCGTCTCCCGGGACTGCCGGCGCCGTTCGACAGCCTGCTGTTCGCCGGCAGTCTCCTCGCCGGGCTCGCCGTCCTCTGGGCGCGGCGGAACGGCCGGGACCGGTTCACCCCCCTCCGGGAGCCCCACCAGCTGACCCTGCCCCAGGTCCTGCCGCTGGTCTTCGTCCTGCTGCTCGAGAAGTGGACGACCGGACCCGTCCTCGAGCCGATCCTCGACCGCCTGGTCGCCCGGCTGGAGAACCCGCCTCTCGCCGACGCGGCGTTCCGCGGCCTCTCCGCCATCGGGCTCCTCGCCGTCGGGTTCCTCGGGGCGTTCGTCCTCCGCCAGTCCTGGCCCCGGATCCGGGCGGTGATGCATCCCGGCAGGATCCCGGCGGCGCTGCTCTTCCTCGGGATCTCCGTCGCCGGCACCGGCCTCGTCGCCTGGGGCACGGGGATCCTCGTCCACGCCCCCTGGGGATGGCTTCCCCGCCCTCCCGGGGTGCTCATCGCCGTGACCCTGGCCCAGGTGGCGCGGGGCCTCGCGGAGGAGGCCTGGTACCGGGGAATCCTCCAGGTGACGGTGGTACGCCTGCTGCTCCAGGCCGGGTTCCCCGGGGGACGGGGCGTCCGGGTCGCGGGGATCCTTCTCGTGGCGGGAGCGTTCACCCTCGAGCACCTCGACCCGGCCCGCGGCCTGGCCTTGCAGCGGGGGGAACTCGTCTGGGTCTTCGCGATGGGGACCCTCCTCGGAACGCTCCTCGAGGTCTCCCGCAACCTCTGGCTCGTCGCCGGGGTGCACGCCCTCGTCAATCTCCTGGTCGCCCTGGTCTTCCCCCTGCCGATCACCCCCGACGGCGTGCCGGTCCTCCCCCCCGGCGTCCTGGCGACGATCCTGGTCTTCCTCTCCTTCGCCGGCGTCGTCGCCGCCCATCGCCGCCGCGGCTTCGCCTGATCCCGCCCGACGGGGCGGGCAACGGCGATGGACGCCGCGGGGAAGAAGGTCAGGTACGAAGGTGGAAGGCGTGGCCGGCGGGAACGAGGACGGCACCGAGGTCGTGGCAGAGTTCGACGATGGCGCTCCACTCCGCGGGTGGAGCGCCGGCGCCATCGAGGGCCGCGGCCGCCTCCGGGAGCCCCGGGAGGACGGGGGGGCCACCGGGATGCCGAAGGGTGATCTCGCAGTCGTCACCCGGGCCGGCGACCGCCATGAGCCGCCAGGGAGGGACGTCGCCCGTTTCCGCCCCCTCGAGGGCGCGGATCGCCCGCTCGACGAGCTGCCAGGAAAGGAGCGCGAGCCGGGCGGCCAGGCGCGAGTCCGCGAGGGACCCGCTGCCGTGCATCTCGAGGGAGACCCCCGCCCGCCGTGCGCGACGCCCGGCGAGACGAACGACGAGACCGAGCAGGTCCGGCGCCGGAACCCCGCCCTCGGCTCCCAGCTGCCAGCGCGCGAGACGCTGGAGATCCGCGACCAGGGACCGGGCCTGCTGGCCGGCCTCGAGCACCTCTTCGAGCCCGCGCTGCCAGCGGGCCGGGTCCGGGGACATCAGGGCGATCTCCGCCTTGCCCAGGACCGAGGTGAGATGGTTGTTCAGGTCGTGGGCGGCGTGGGCGGCGAGGTCGGCCCAGAGGAGCTCCGCTCCCCGCGGCGCGACCACCCGTTCCAGCAGCCCCTCGGCCATCGTCGGACTCCCGGGCGCCCCGGTCAGTTCATGCAGAGGTAGGGGGCCATCGCGATGACGAACCGGCGGGTGTCGATCGGCCGTGCGAGGATCACCTGTCCCCGGAACCGCAGCGGCACGGGGCGAGCCGTCTCGTCGACCGATGCGTGCAGCACCCGCGCCCGCACCCGCGCCTCGAGCCGGTCGAGTTCCTCGCGGATCTCCGCCGCGAGACCGGCGCCGGTCCGGCTGCCCGGCCCCTCGTTCTCCATCGCGATCGTGGAAAGCTCGCTCATGATCCCCTCGCTCTTCGGACGCTTCGTCATCTCCGGGTCAGGCCCGCCGCCCGTCCATCTCCTGCTCGTCCAGGAGCTCGGACAGGAAGCGGTCCATCTCCCAGTCCACCTCCCCGATCAGGACCGTCCCGTCGGGCAGGACACCGGCGCAGGCGCAGGGAACCGGGTCGGGTGATCCGGCCAGGTCCTCGTCCTCGAGGAAGAAGTCGATCAGCCGCTCCCCGGGGCGGGACAGCAGGAGCCAGAGGTTCTGCCCGGACTCCCAGGCCGCGTCCCCGCCCACCACGAACCCGTCCACCGGGCGCAGCCGCCGGACGGTCTCGTCCTGCCGGGTCAGGGTCCTCCTCTCGCCGCTCGTCCGTTCCTTCATCGCGTCTCCCTGGTCCGCCGGTGTCGCGTTCGCCGGCTGGAAAAGCAACGGGCGTGCCACGACGGGGCAGCTCCGCGTCCGTCCCTCTTATCGGCAGGAAAGCGGGAGGCTTTCGGGCCCCCGGCCCGGTTCCGTCACCGTCGGCACGGAACAAGGGAGCCCGCAAGTGTCCGCTCCGGGACACTGGAGTCCCCGAGTGTCCTGTTTCTTGACACCTGCCCCCCGGAAAACCCTGCTTCCCGGGGAACTCGAGCCCCCGAAAGGCAAAAACCTGGCGATCAGAAGTCCGCCGGGAGTGTCCGGATTCGGACAGTCCGGCCGAGCGGCCGGGTCAGGACGGGGACGAACCGGGCCGTGGGGGACGGACGCCCGGCGGAGGCGAAGTGACGGCCCCCGCGTCCCCGGGCCCTTCCAGCTCGTCGGCGAGGCCGTACCGGTCGATCTTCCGGTACAGGGTCCCCCGGGGAATGCCGAGCAGGCGCGCCGCCCGCAGCTTGTTGCCCCGGACCAGGTGGAGCACCCGCCGGATGTGATCCCGCTCCACCTCCTCGAGGGTCGGCACCCGCGCGAGGACCTCCGCCGGGAGGGGAAGGTCCTCGGGACGGAGGACCGCCTCGGGAGCGAGGAGCACTGCCCGCTCGAGCACGTGGGCGAGTTCCCGCACGTTACCGGGCCAGTCGTACGCGGCGAGCCGCTCGATCACCCCGGGACCGGGCCGTACCTCCCGCCCGGTCCGGGCGGCGAGCCGGGCGAGGAGCGCCTCGACCAGGAGGGGCAGGTCCTCCTTCCGCTCCCGCAGTGGCGGCAACGTGACGACGACGGTCGCGAGCCGCCAGTAGAGGTCCTCGCGGAACCGCCCCCTCGCGATCTCCTCCGAGAGGTCGGCGTTGGTGGCGGCGATCACCCGGACATCCACCGGCTCGCCCCGCTCGCTCCCCACCGGGCGCACGACCCGCTCCTCGAGCACCCGCAGCAGGCTCACCTGGACCGGGAGAGGGGCGGTGCCGATCTCGTCGAGGAAGATCGTGCCGCCATCGGCGGCGGCGAAGAGCCCCCGGCGGGCCCGGTCGGCCCCGGTGAAGGCCCCCTTCACGTGGCCGAACAGCTCCGAGGCGAGCAGCTCCCCGGGGATCGCTCCGCAGTGAACCGGCACGAACGACCCGTCCCGCCGGGGCGAGTTCTCGTGGATCGCCCGGGCGGCGACGTCCTTGCCGGTGCCCGACTCGCCGAGGAGCAGCACGTTGCAGTCCGTGGCGGCCGCCTTCTCGAGGAGGGCGAACACCGCGGCCATCGCCGGGCTCGCGCCCACCAGCTCGCCGAACCCGCGACGGGGCCCCTCCCGCAGGCGGCGGACGTCGTCCTCGAGGAACTTCTTCTCGAGGGCCTTCGCCACGTCGATGGCGAGGCGGGTGAGATCGAGGGGCTTCGTGACGAAGTCGTACGCACCCGCCCGGATCGCCTCGACCGCCGCGTCGACTCCGCCCTGCCCGGTCATGATGATCATCTCGCAGGGCAGCCCCGCCGCACGCACCTCCCGGAGCAGGTCGAGGCCGGTCCCGTGCCCGAGGACCAGGTCGGAGAGCACCAGGTCGAACGGCCGCGCGCGGAGCCGCGCGCGGGCCTGCTCCAGTTCCGCGACGTCGTCGACCTCGTGCCCCTGGGACCGGAGGAACTCGACCACCATGCGCCGGAGCGCATGGTCGTCTTCGAGAACCAGGATCCTGCCGGTCCGCCCGAGGGATGGGGTCATCCGTCCTCCCGGGAAGCCCCCCCGTCGCGGGATGCGGCCAGGATCTCGGTGATCCGCCCGCAATCCTCGATGATGCGGCCGAGGGCCTCCCGCATCTCCCGCGGCATCTCGTGCCCTCGCCCGAGCAGGAGTTCCGCGGTGCCGATGATCGACGTCAGCGGGCCCGCGAGGTCGTGGCGGAGATTGCTGGCCCCGTCGGCGGCCTCGAGGGCCGGGGACTCCAGCACGGCGACGAGCACGCCCCCGCCCGTGGTCTCGACCCGCTGGACCCGCATCCGGCCCGGCGAACCGTCCCGGAGCAGGACCCCGACCCGGCTCTGGGGCAGGTCTCCCGCCCGCCGGGCCAGGGTCGCCAGGTGCCCCGCATCGTCGGGATCGAGCAGGTCCTCGACCCGGGCGAAGTCCCGGGCGAGCCGCTCCCGGCAGAAGCGGGCCAGGGCGGCGTTCAGCGCGAGGAGCCGCCCGTCCTCGCCGAGGGCGAGTGCCGGGCGATCGAGCAGGTCGAGGATGCCGACGACCCCGAGGTCACCGCCATCGCGCGCGTCGTTCCCGGACGCCATCATGACCAGGACCCCCTCCTGCCCCGGGGGCACTCTTCCCCGTCCCGGGCCCGAAGACGGTTCGCATTGTAGGGGGGGTGCCCGGATCCGGTCAATCGGCGCCAGCGAGCGAGAGCGGTGGTCCCTGGCGCCCGCCGAGACGCGCGCGAGGCAGCTCCCGGAGCCGGGCGGCAATCTCGTCGGCGTAGGCGTTCCGATCGATCTTCCGCAGCAGTCCCTCGAGCACCCAGAGCACCGTCCCCCGCGCGTCTCCCTCGGGGTCCTCCACCGCGTCGACGGTGACCCTGTCCAGCGCCCGGGCGGCCTCCAGCGTGGAGCCGCAGGCCGCGAGGAGAAGTCCCTCGGCCACCGCGGCCGGGATCCTCTCGGCAGGAGCCCCCGCGACCCGCAGCACGCCGGCGGTGGCCAGGGCGGGCAGCAGGAGCCGATCGCGGAGCCGCGCGGGCGGATCGACGTGGACGACGGCGAGCGGCAGCACCTTCACGGTCCGGGCCTCTTCCCCGAGGAGACGGAGTTCCGCCTCCTTGCCGGGCGCGAGCGACGCCAGGAGCCGCTCGGCTTCCTCCATCCCGGAAACGTCCCGCCCGCCGACCGCCAGGAGGAGTTCTCCCGCGCGAACGCCGGCCGCCTCCGCCGGCGACCCCGGCGTCACCCGGGCCACTACCGGGGCGCCCCGCACGCGCTCCGCCAGGTCGAGACCGAGCCACGAGTCCCGTGCCGGCGGTCGCCAGGCGAGGGCGCGGTCGATCTCCTTCGGGACTTCCCGGTCGTTCTCCGGCCAGGCGACCGCCTCGACGATGCCCCGGCGCGGATCGACCAGCACGAGGCGCGCGAGACTGCGCACCGGGTCGGCTACCGGGAAGGAGAAGGCGACCAGGTCGGCCTCGGGAGCCGCCGCGAGGAGGGGAGCGGCCGCATCCGGCGCCAGGCGGCGCTCGACCCCGGGCCAGGTGGGTACCTCGCCCGTTCCCTCGCCGAGGAGCTTCGCCAGGATGCGCCCGGCTTCCGCGATGGCCGGGGCCGGCAACTCGACGCGGTTCCAGCCATCGCCCCCGAGGCACGGGAACGGGCCCGCGCCCCCCGCGGGAACGGCCAGGGTCGGTCGCGGCCGGGGACGGACGGTCACCGTCTCGCCGTCCCGCACCGACACCCGGGTAACGAAGACCCGCCGGCCGGCCACCGCGAGGGAGACCTCGTGTTCCCCGGGGCAGACCCGGGTCTCCCCGGGCCGGATCGGCGAGCCATCGAGCGTCACCACTCCCTCCGGGCCGCTCCAGGCGACCCGGATCGTGCCCCACGCCTCCTCGAGCTCGATGGGGGGCAGGACGAGGGGCCCCGGGTCCTTCTCGTCCAGGACGACCTCGAGGGACTGCTCGACCCGCCGGCGACAGGGAGCGCTCGCCACCAGCACGTGGGACCCGGGCGGCACGTCCCGGAGCCTGAGCGGTGCGGAAACCGTCTCCCCCTCCGCGCCGGCCACGGTCGTCCCCGCCTCCGTGCCGTCCAGGGAGACGTCGGCACCGGGAGGCACCGTGGCGACGACCACGTCCCGCGCCACCTGGCGCAGGGTCGCCTCGAGGCGGGTCTCCTTCCCGGCGGGCACGCCGACCTCTCCCATGTCCGCCGGTGCGAACCCGTGCCGGGTCACGACCACCCGGTGGGTTCCCGCCACGAGGGCGACACGCCCGTGTTCGTCGAGGGAACGAGAAGCCCCGTCGACGATCACGGTCTCGCAGGGAAGGGGCCGGCACGCGACGGCGAGGAACCCGACCAGCTCGGCCCGCTTCGCCTCGAAGAGCTTCGCGTATTTCGGGCCGGCGGTCTCCACGTCCACCCGGAAACCGGGGTCGACGGCGAGCAGGCGGCGAATCGCCTCGTTCATGCCCTTCTCGTCCCCGGTGTTGAACCGGGCCTGGGCGAGCAGGTCGAGGGCAGTGGCCAGGAGGACCTGCCGGTCCGCGGGCGGGAGCCCCTCGCTCCCGGGACCCTCGAGGAAGGAGATCGCTTCCCCGGCGGCGGCGGCCGCCTTCTCGAACTCCGCCGCGAGGAACGCCGAACGAGCCTCCTCGACGAGCCGGCGCGCCCGCACCCCCGGCGCCGTCTCCGCCGGGCCCTTCGTGGCGCCCGGGGCGGGGACGGGAAGCGCGTCGTCGGCACTCCGGGCGGGGGCCACCGGCAACAGGACCGCGAGGACGAGGACCGACAGGAGCGCCGGGCGGCTCAGTCGAACCATGCCACTCCCCTCCTGCGCGCATCGTGCACGGCCAGGCGCCCCGCGTCGTCCAGGGCGAGGAGGTCCGGCCGCGCGAGCGCCAGCTCCCCCTCCCGGGGCAGGCGGAACGTCGCGAGGGGCCGCCCGTCGCGGGCGAGGACCGTGACCGTGCCGGTCTTCCCGTCGAGGATCGCCGGGCGTCCCCACGCATCGACCGCCACGTCGGCGGGAGCGGGAGCGATTCCCCCGATCGCGAGCTCCTCGCGCACGGTCCCGTCCGGGCCGACGACCCAGAGCCGGCCCCCCTTCCGGTCGAGGACCGCGGCGCCCCCGGTGGCCGGGTCGGGGGCGATCCGGCTCGGCGCGGGCCGGGCGCCCAGGCCGGTCACGACCCGGGGGGGCACGCCGGGGCCGAGGAGGACCACCCGCCGGTTCCGGCCGTCGAGCACGAAGACCGAGACCCCGTCCCCCGCGGGCGCCAGGCCCTCGGCCGTCCCCCGGTCGGGGAGGACCAGGAGTTCACCTCCCGGGGTGCGCACCCCCGCGGTCCCGGCCAGCCAGGGCCGGCCCCACCGGTCGAAGGCGATGGCGCGGACGCCGGCCTCCCGGAGCGGGACCGCGTCCCCGGAGAGGGAGCGGACCTCCCCCGCCCGGGGGAGGGCTACCCAGGCGACGCCACGGGGATCGATCGCCAGGTCGACTGCCCGTTCCGGGAGGGCCGTGAAACCGCCCTCCACCCGGGGGCGCCACGGCCGGTCCCCCTGGCGGTGGGGGGCGAAACCGAACCGGTCGAGGAGCGTCGCGAGCCCGCGGGCACGGCGGGCCGTCGCCGGGTCGCGTTCCCCGGCGGCCACCGCCGCCCGTCCGAGGCGCCGGAGGCAGGATCCCGGGTGCGCCGGGCCCGCGGCCCGGGCGAGAACCAGCCAGGCCCGCCCCGCCCGCGGGTGATCCGGCCAGCGGGCGAGGAAGCGAAACGCGGTGCGGGCAGCCCGGTCCGGGTGCCCTTCCTCGAGCCGCAACTCCGCGAGCAGCAGGAGGACTTCCGGCAGGCGCGCCCCCCCCGGGTAGAGGACCGGCCACGTGGTCAGGATCGCCTCGGCACGGGAGGGATCGAGGGAAGGGCTCGCCGGGTCCAGGTGGGCGAGGGCCAGCCGCCAGGCGGCCTCCGGCGCGCTGTTCGAACCCGGCATCTCCCGGACGATCCGCTCGAGGCGGGGGATCGCCGCCGCGATGGCCGGGCCGGCCCCGGGGTCGGAGCCGAGCCGGTCCGGGTCGTCCACCGGCCAGTCCAGGCGCGCGAGGGCGAGGAGGGCGTCGTCGGTCCATTCCCCCGCCGGACGTTCGGCGGCGAGGGCCGCCCAGAGGTCCCGGGCCTCGGTGAGCTTGCCTTCCTTCTCCAGCGCCCGGGCGGCCCGCACCCGGCGCTCCGCCAGGTCGTTCGCCGCCCGTCCCCCCGGCATCGCGCCGAGGAACGCGAGGAGCGCGAGCACCGGCAGCAGGCGTCTCACGGCCAGTCCTCCCTGCCGACCCGGACGACGGTGGTCGCACCACCCCGCACCGCGGCCTGGCGAACCACCCGGGCGTCGCGCAGTGGATGCGCCACGCGTACCTCGAG
>JAMOQA010000406.1 GCA_027064265.1 Acidobacteriota bacterium | reverse complement strand
GGTCACGGGTATCGGTCATCGCGCAGCCCCTGCCCGGCGGACGGGGGGCGGGCCGGGCAGGACGAGTCTACCCCGTCCCGTCCCCCACCGCCGAGTCGCATCCGGCGAGGCGACACGTCCCTGCGGCGTGCGCGCCAGGCACCTGCGGGCGGGCTGCCGGCCGCCCCTACGGGAAACCACGATGCGCGGAACATGCAGGGGCGCCCGGCAGGGCGCCCGCATCGGGCGGCGCGCCCGTCTCCAGGGGAACGCGCAGGTGGTCAGGCGTCGACGTCGATGGCGCCGGAGGGGCAGTTCTCGACGCAGAGGAAGCAGGCGGTGCACTCCGACGGGCGCACGACCTCGACCACCCCGTCCCGGATCGCGAACACGTCGGCGGGACAGATCGCCTCGCAGTTCTGGCTGTTCTCGCAGACGTCCCGGTCGATCTCGACGGTGGCCATCGTCGTTCCTCCCCGGGCTCCCGGGAGGGGGAGCCCCGGGGTCCAAGGTCGGGCGCGGCCCCCGGCGGGGCAAGGTAGAATCGGGAACCCCGCCCGTCCCCCGGGAACCCCCGAGGAGCGCCCGATGAAGCTGGCGATCGGATCCGACCACGCGGCCTTCGAGCTGAAGAACCACCTGGCCGCCCGCCTCCGCGAGGCCGGCCACGAGGTGGTCGACCTGGGGACCCGCTCCCCGGAGAGCTGCGACTACCCGGACTACGCCCGGCCGGTGGCGGAGACGGTGGCCCGGGGCGAGGCCGAGTTCGGGATCGTCGTCTGCGGCACCGGGATCGGCGTCTCGATCGTGGCGAACAAGGTCCCGGGCGTCCGGGCGGCCCGCTGCCTTTGCGAGTACGACGCCCGCTACGCCCGCCTGCACAACGACGCCAACGTCCTGGCGCTGGGCGCCCGGGTCACCGGGACGGGGCTCGCCGAGGCGATCGTCGACGTCTTCCTCTCGACGGAGTTCGAGGGGGGGCGCCACGCCCGCCGGGTGGCGAAGATCGAGCCGGCCTGAGGGCCGCGAGGAGGAGCGAGATGGGTCGAGCGATCTGGGAGACCGATCCGGAGGTCGCGGCCGCGATCCGCAACGAGGCGCGGCGGCAGCACTCCCACCTGGAGCTGATCGCCTCGGAGAACTTCGTCTCCCGGGCGGTCCTCGAGGCGAACGGTTCCGTCTTCACCAACAAGTACGCCGAGGGCTACCCGAAGAAGCGCTACTACGGCGGCTGCGAGTATGTCGACGTCGTCGAGACCCTGGCGCGGAACCGGGCCAAGGAGCTGTTCGGGGCGGAGCGGGCCAACGTCCAGCCCCACTCCGGCTCCCAGGCGAACCAGGCGGTCTACTTCACGGTGCTGAAGCCCGGCGACACCGTCCTCGGGATGGACCTCTCCCACGGCGGCCACCTCACCCACGGCCACCCGCTGAACCTCTCCGGCATCCTCTACAACTTCGTCGGGTACGGGGTGCGCCGGGAGGACGAGACGCTCGACTACGACCAGCTCGAGCGCCTCGCGAAGGAGCATCGCCCGAAGCTGATCGTCGCCGGGGCCAGCGCCTACCCGCGGTTCATCGACTGGGAGCGGATCCGGGCGATCGCCGACGAGGTCGGGGCGAAGACGATGGCCGACATCGCCCACCCGGCCGGGCTGATCGCCGCCGGGCTCCACCCGAGCCCGGTGCCCCACTTCGACTTCGTCACCTCGACCACCCACAAGACCCTGCGCGGGCCCCGGGGCGGACTGGTCCTCTGCAAGAAGGAGCACTACAAGGACCTGAACCGGTCGGTCTTCCCGGGGCTCCAGGGCGGTCCCCTCGTCCACGTGATCGCCGCCAAGGCGGTCGCCTTCGGCGAGGCGCTGAAGCCGGAGTTCAAGGAGTA
>JAMOQA010000405.1 GCA_027064265.1 Acidobacteriota bacterium | reverse complement strand
CGGCGGTCCTGGTGGCGGCGTTCCTCGCGGTCGCCCTGGCCACCGCGCTGCCCGTCCGCGCGGGCGACGCGTCCGCCGACGAGAACGGCTTCCGGATCACCGAGGGAGACACGTTCTCCCTGGACATGCACTTCCTGGTCCAGTTCCAGGGGGTGCGGGACAAGCTGCGCACCGACGTGCGGGGCAGCTACTGGGAGTGGCGGGACCGGATCGGGGTGCCGGACACGCCGCAGTCGAGCACGACCCCCGCCACCGATTCGTTCAACGTCCGCCGGGCCCGCGTGATCTTCACCGGGAAGGCGTTCCAGCCCTGGCTCTCCTTCCGCGTCGAGATCGAGAGCAGCTCCCGGGAGACCAGCGATCCCGACCTGATGGACGCGTACGTGCGTCTCGGCGGCGACCGGGGGTTCGCGGCCACCATCGGGCAGTTCAAGGCACCCTTCGACATCTTCCGCCTGACCCGGTCGTGGAAGCAGCTCTTCGCCGAGCGCCCCCTCCCGGCGGACCAGCTCGCCCCGGGCCGTGACATCGGCCTCGGGCTCGACTGGCGGAGCGAGTCCGGCCGGTACCTCTTCCAGGTCGCCGCCCAGAACGGGTCGGGCCGGAACCTCCCCGACACGGACGACGGCATCATGACGACCGTGCGCTTCGAGCTGCAGAACGAGGGAGGCTTCCCCTACGACCTGTCCGGCGTGACCCGGCCGGAGGAGCTGCAGTACACGGTCGGTATCGCGTGGCTGAACAACCCGGTGGGCGGGCTGGTCGACGCGGACAGCCATTCCACGTGCCTTCCCGGCATCTCCCGCAAGTGCGTCTACGACAAGAGCGACCAGCAGGCCCTCGAGCTGTTCGGCGCCGTCCGGGCGCGGGGCTTCCAGGCGACGTTCAGCTGGCAGTCCTGGACCTTCGAGGACGGGCGCGTCGTCTCCGCCGACGGGAAGACGGCGGACCGCGACTTCTCGGCCCTCGAGGTCGAGGCCGGCTTCTTCGTCGCGGAGAAGTTCGAGGTGGCGGGCATCTACTCCTGGACGGAGGACGACGACTACACCCTGGGAGACCGGCTGATCGTCCGGACGGTCTCCGGGGACGAGTACGCCATCGACCGCCGGGACAAGTACGAGACGAAGCAGTTCGGCCTCGGCATCAACTGGTACCTGGACGAGCACAACCTCAAGCTGCACGTCGGCTGGCTGAAGAGCAGGCAGGTGATCCGCAGCAAGGCGACCGTCAGGCCGGATGGCCTCACGTTCGGCCACGACGGCAGGCTTCGGTACGAGGTTCCGTCCATCTACGCGATGCTGAGCTTCTACCTCTGACGGCAACCGACCGCGAGACGCGAAACGGCCCGGGCCTGGCCCGGGCCGTTCCTTTTCGCCCCCGGCGGGCGGGGACGGCGGAGCGCGTTCCCGCTACTGCTCGAGGATCGTCACCTTCTCGATCACGATCGGCGGAGCGGGCAGGTTCGTGAAGGCGCCGCCGGCGTTGACCGTCTCGGCCCTGCCGATCTTCTCCACCACGTCCTCGCCCTTGACCACCTTGCCGAACACGGCGTAGCCGGGGTTCCGGCGGTTCCTGTCCAGGCCCACGTTGTCGACCAGGTTGATGAAGAACTGGCTGGTCGCGGAGTTCGGATCGTTGGTGCGGGCCATCGCGATCGTGTAGCGCCGGTTCGAGGCGTTCGCCTCGAGCGGGATCGGGTCGTGGGTCGGCTTCTCCTTGCGGTCCTTCGTATAGCCGCCGCCCTGGATGACGAAACCCGGGATCACCCGGTGGAAGATCGTCCCGTCGTAGAACCCCTCCCGCGCGTACCGGAGGAAGTTCTCCACCGTCTTCGGGGCCTTGTCCGGCCACAGCTCGACGACCATCGTGCCCACGTTCG
>JAMOQA010000404.1 GCA_027064265.1 Acidobacteriota bacterium | reverse complement strand
GCGGCACCCGGGGGCTCCCGAGGAGGAAGTCCTGTGGCGGGCGCGGGTGGCCTGGGTGGGGGAGGACCTCGCCCGCGCCGCGTGGGGTGGCCCGGAGGGGTGCCGTGGCCGGTGAGGGAGGCACGATGCTCGGCCTCGTCGCCGAGCTCTGCGCCTGGTTCGAACGGCACGGTTGCCGCTGCCACGTCGGTGGCTCCCTCGCCAGCTCCTTCCACGGCGTGCCCCGGCAGACCCGGGACATCGACCTGGTGGTGGAGCTGACCTCCTCCGTCGTCGACGACCTGGTGCGCGACCTCGGGAATGCCTGGTACGTGGACGGGGCGCAGGCCCGCCGCGCCCTCTCCCGGGGCCGCGCCTTCAACCTCGTGCACCTGGAGTCCGGGTGGAAGGTCGACGTCTTCCCGTCGGGGCGAACGCCCTTCGAGCGTTCCGAGATGGACCGGGCACGTCCCGTGGCCCTCGACCCGGGGGGCCGGATGGTCGTGCCCGTGAAGTCTCCCGAGGACACGATCCTCCGCAAGCTCTCCTGGTTCCGCGAAGGCGGTGGCGTCTCCGACCGCCAGTGGAACGACGTCGTCGGCATGCTCCGTACACTCTCAGGGGAGCTGGACGATCCCTACCTCGAGGAGTGGAGCCGGCGGCTGGGGGTCGACGACCTGCTCCGGCAGGCCCGCGAGGACGCCGCCCGGGATGCCTGACGGTCCCGATCGGGCCGGGACGGGGCCGGGCCTCTCCCGGCTCCTGGTCCTCGGGGCGGCGGTCCTCTTCTCGACCGGGGGGGCCGCGATCAAGGCGTGTGCCGTGGGCGGGTGGCAGGTCGCGTCGTTCCGCTCGGCGGTGGCGACCGTCGCGCTGCTCGCCATGGTGCCAGCGGCCCGTCGCGGGTGGACCCGCCGCACCCTGCTCGTCGCGGTCCCGTACGCGGCGACCCTCGTGCTCTACACCCTGGCCAACCGGCTGACGACGGCGGCGAGCACGATCTTCCTGCAGGACACGGCGCCGCTCTACGTGCTGCTCCTCTCGCCGTTCCTCCTTGGCGAGCGGTTCCACCGGCGGGACCTCTGGCCCGCGTTCCTCGCCGCCGCCGGGATGGCGCTCTTCTTCGTCGGCGTGCCGGACGCCAGCGCCACCGCGCCGCGGCCCCTCGCCGGCAACGTCCTCGCCGCTCTCGCCGGCGTCACCTGGGCGCTGACGCTCCTCGGGCTGCGGTGGGTCGGGCGGGAGGGGGCGGGCGCCGGGGCGGCGGCCGCCGCGGCGGGGAACCTGCTCGCCGCCCTCGCGGCCCTCGGTCCCGCCCTGCCGGTGCGCGACCTGCGCCCGGCGGACGTCGCGGTCGTCCTGTTCCTCGGCGTCTTCCAGATCGGCCTCGCCTACGCCCTGCTGACCCGGGGCATGGCCGGCGGGGAGGCGGGCGGCGGCGTCCCCGCGTTCGAGGCGTCGCTCCTGCTCCTGCTCGAGCCGGTCCTGAACCCGGCCTGGGCGTTCCTCGTCCACGGCGAGCGCCCCGGCGGGCTCGTCCTCCTCGGCGGCGCGCTGGTCCTCGCCGCGACCGCCTGGATCAGCGCCCGGGACGGGGGCTCCCCCTGAAACGCATCACCCGCGCGGAGCCTGCCCCGGCATCCGCTCCCTGAGCGGGGGGTTCCCCGAAACGGGCCGCTACCGCAGGGGGGTCCCCCCGGAAATGCGACAGATCGGGAGGGGGGTCGGTCCGCAAATGCGACACCGCCCGGGCGCGGACCCCGCGAGAAGGCCCGATTCGCGGGGAATCCGGCCCGGACGTGGCGCATATCCGGGGGGACCCCGCGAAGGGTGTCGCATTTACGGACCAACCCCCCCGGCAAGGTGACGCATTTCCAGGGGAACCCCCGCGGAGGACCGGGCA
>JAMOQA010000403.1 GCA_027064265.1 Acidobacteriota bacterium | reverse complement strand
GAAACAGGTCATCTCCCGGGACGTGAACGCGTCCAGGTTGCCGCCGATCCGGTCGGTCAGGAGGGAGATGTCCCGCGCCGAGCGGGTCTCCGTCCCCTTGAAGACCAGGTGCTCGATGAAGTGGCAGATGCCGGAGAGGCGCGCCGGCTCGTGCCGGCTCCCCATCCGGAGCCAGACGCCCACCGAGACCGATCGCACCCCCGGGACGCGCTCGAACAGCAGGGTGAGCCCGTCGGGGAGCACCTCCTTGACGACCATGCGGATCCTCCCGGAACCCTCGAGACCGGGCCGCGGCGCCGCGCCCGGAGGGGCGGGAGTATCGCACGCGGGCGCCGACGGCGGCCACCGTGGCATCCTTCCCCGCGATGGACGCGAGCGACACCATCGAGCTGCGGGTCCTCGGCCCGGGACGCGGCGCCTTCTTCCGGGCGGAGGACCGGGCGGGACGGGCCTTCCGTCTCCACGGGGGCCTCCCGGGGGAGCGGGTCCTCGCGCGGGAACGCCCCGGCGACCCGGGCTCCGCAGACCTGGTGGCCGTGCTCGAGCCCTCGCCGGACCGGGTGACCCCGCCCTGCCCCCTCGTCGGACGGTGCGGGGGATGCGCCTGGCTCGCCCTCGCTCCCCGGGCCCAGCTGGACCTGCGCCTCGCCGGGCTCCGGGGCGCCCTGGCCGCGCTCGCGGACGGGGCTTCCCTTCCCCCCGCCGAGGCCGTCCCCTCGCCCGCCTCCCTCCGCTACCGCTGGCGGATGCGGTTCCAGGCCGACCTCGACCGGGACCCGCCGACGATCGGGTTCCACGGCCCGGGGACCCGCCGGGTGGTCGACGTCCCCCGGTGCCCGCTCGTGGCCGGCCCCCTCGACGAGCTCTACCGGTCCCTCCGGGAGCGCCTCCTCGCGGAGCGTCCCCGGGACCTGACCGGCCTCGAGCTGGCGACCGTTCCCGGGGCTCCCGGTGGGCTCCTGTTCCTCAATCCCCGGGACCGCGCCCCCGCGTCCTGGCCGGGCCTGGGCGAGCGTCTTCTCGCCGACGTGCCCGGGCTCACCGGGGTCGCCGTCCGTCCTCCCGGCCGTCGACGGCCCCTCCCGGGGAACGCCCCCGACCTCCTCGGCGCCCCCCACGTGACGGGGACGCTTCCCTCCGGGGCAGCGGTGGCCGCCGCCGCCCGCGGCTTCCTCCAGGGCAACCTGGCCGCGGCGGACCGGATGGCCGGCCTGGTGGCGGAACTCGCCGTGCCGGGCCCGGGGGCCCGCGTCCTCGACCTCCACGCGGGGGCCGGGCTCCTCTCCTGGCGCCTCGCCGCCCGGGGGGCGGACGTGCTGGCGGTGGAGGTCGACCCCCTGGCCGCGGCCGCCGCCGCGGCGCTTCCGCCACCCCCCGGGGGTCGCCTCCGCGCCCGGGCCGGCCGGGCCGAGGACGCCCGGGAGGAGATCGCCGCGGCGGACGCCGTCGTGGCGGACCCTCCGCGGGCCGGCCTCGGCGCCCTGGCCGACCCCCTCGCCCGGGAAGGCCCCCCGCGCGTCGTCCTGGTCTCCTGCTCGGTGGACGCCCTCGCCCGGGACCTCGCGCGGCTGCTGGCCGGCGGCTACCGGGCGCGGCGGCTCGTCGCGATCGACCTGTTCCCCCACACCCGGCACCTCGAGACCGTCACCCTCCTCGAGCGGGCGTGACCTGGCCCGGATCATGCGTGGGGCGCCGGGCGGTGCGGATCAGTCGTGGTAGTCGACGACCCGGACGGCGAACCGCCGGGCCTCCCCCGGCAGCCCGTCCAGGACGATCCGGAAGGCCCCCGCCTGGCCCGGATTGAGCCGCTCCGGGGTGGCGGTGGCGGTGCCCGTGGCGACGGTGGTGCCGTCCTGGCCGTACCCCTCCGCCGTGACGACCACCTCCTCGAGGGGGGTCGGCCCGACGTTGCGCAGGACCCCCCGCACCACGGTGCGGTTCCCTTCCCGGACGGTCTTCCAGGAGACCACCCGGATCACCCGGGGCAGTCCCCTCTCCCGGAGCGCGGCGACCACCAGCGGGTCCCATTCCGCCCGTTCCAGGGCCGTGACCGCCTCCCGGTCCGCCTCCGCGTCCCGCCCGGCCGCCTGGAGCAGGAACGCCCGCAGCACGTGGTAGTCCGGGATCCGGTCGATCTCGGGGCTCTCGAGGGCCAGGTCGGCGTGGCGCAGCGCCTCTTCCACCTGTCCGAGCCGGCCGTGGCACTCGGCGAGCACGGCGTGGGCCTCGGCCGCCTGGGAGGCCCGCAGGGTGCCCGCCGCGAGGGCCCGCTCGGCGGCGCCGATCGCCTCCTCGCAGCGCCCCTGCTGGGCGAGCCAGCTCGCCTCCACCTGCAGGGCCGGCGGCCAGTCCGGCTGGATCTTCTTCATCCGGTCGACGAGCGCCCGCACCTCCGGCCAGGACTGGCGCGCCCAGGCGACCTCCGCCGCCTCGGCGAGGAGCGGGAGACTGCCGGGATGGGCCGCGAGGGCGCGACGCACCAGGTCCCCCGCCCGCTCCAGGTCTCCCGAGTCCCGGTAACGCCGCACGATCCCGGCCAGCGCCTCCGGCCCGAGACGCGAGGGGTCCGGGTGGTCGAGGGAACGCTCGATCTCGCGGGCCTCGGCGAGCACGGGGACCAGGTCCCGGAGGGGAACCGCGAAGTTGATGTTCTGCCCCTCGGTGAGGGTGAGGGAGCAGACCCCGAGCACGCGCCCGGAGAGATCGAGGAGCGGCCCTCCCGAGCTGCCCGGGGAGATCGGCGCCGTCACCTGGATCAGCTCCTGGCCGCCTTCCTCGAGGGAACGGATCGCCGAGACGATCCCGTCGGAGACCGTGTACTCGTACCCGCGCGGGTGGCCGATCGCGATCACCCGGAGCCCGACCGGCGGCAGGTCCGCCGGCCCGGCTGCGAGGGGTTCGGCCTCGAGACCCCGCACCCGCAGCACCGCCAGGTCGACGTCGTCCCGCTGGTCGAGCACGTCGACCGACGCGAGGGCGACCCCTCCGAATGTCCGGACCACCAGGTTGCGCACGCCCCGGATCACGTGGGCGTTGGTCACGACGAGGCCCTTCTCCCCGTAGACGAACCCGGTCCCGTAGCTGGTGTCCCCGGTGCCGGCCACCGTCCCGATCACCTCGACGACCGAGGGACGGACCCGCGCGGCGATCGCCTCGATCGCCGCCTCCTCGTCGGTCCGCGCCTCCCCGGCCCCGATGGCGACGGGGCCGCTCGCCAGGACGATCGCCGCCACCAGGGCGGCCGGGATCGTGCGCCGCAATCCGTCCATGCCGCTCCCGTTGCCTCCCCCGGCGGAACATAGGGCTCCCGGGGGAACCGGGACTACCCGAACAGCAGCCGGCAGGCGAGGAGCGCCCCGAGGACCCCCGCGAGGTCCCCGGCCAGGCAGGCGGGGATCGCGTGGCGGGTGCGGCGCATCCCGACGGCGCCCCCGTAGACCGCGAGGACGTAGAAGGTCGTCTCCGTGCTCCCCTGGAGGGTGGAGACCAGGTAGCCGACGAAGGAGTCCGGGCCGTGGACCTTCATCGTCTCGGCCATCACCGCGAACGCCCCGGAGCCCGAGAGCGGGCGCAGGAGCGCCATCGGCAGGGCCTCGCCGGGGAAGCCGATCGTCCCGGTCACCGGCGAGAGGGCCGCGACCAGGGCGTCCAGCGCCCCCGACGCCCGGAACATCCCGACGGCGACCAGGATCGCCACCAGGTACGGAATGATCCGGACCGCGACGTCGAACCCGGCCCTCGCCCCCTCGACCAGGGCGGCGTACACCTCGACCCCCCGGCTCCAGCCGTAGAGGACGGCGAGGAGGATCAGCAGGGGGAGCGGCACCCAGGAGACCGCCGTCCGCCCGGCCGCCGCCCACCCCTCTTCCCCGGCGAGGCGCGCGACGGAGACCGCCGCGCCCGCGAGGGCGGCGAGGAGGAGCAGCCCCGAGGCCACCAGCCGTCCCCGGTGCCACCCGGTGTCCGTTCCGCCGGCCGCCCCGGCGGCGGGAGCCGTGGCGGCGCCATCCGGGGGCACGAGGGTGCCCGGGTCGGTCCGCCGGAAGAACGGCAACCGCGCGAGGAGGATCGCCGCGCTCGCCCCGACCAGGGTCGAGAGGCTCGTTGCGAGGAGGGTGGAAACCAGGATCCCGGCCGGGTCCCGGCTTCCCGCCTCGGCCCGGACCGCGATCGCCCCCAGCGGGAGCAGCGCGAGGCCCGACGTGTTGATCGCGAGGAAGAGGACCATCGCGTTCGTGGCGGTCCCCTTCCGGGGGTTCAGCTCGTCCAGGCGACGCATCGCCTCGATGCCGAGGGGGGTGGCCGCGTTGGCGAGCCCGAGCATGTTCGCTGCCACGTTGAGGGTCATCGCGGCGAGGGCGGGATGCCCGTCGGGGATCCCGGGGAAGAGGCGCCGGAAGAGCGGCCGCAGGGCCCGGGCGATCGCCTCCATCAGCCCGGCCCGCCGCACGACCTCGGTGAGGCCCAGCCAGAACGCCATCATGCCGACGAGCCCGATCGCCAGCTCCACGGCCTGGCCGGCGGACTCGATCGACGCGGTCGTCACGGCCTCCATCCGGCCGGTGGCGAACCCGACCACGACGGCGGCGACGACGAGCACGAGGAAGACCGGTCCCATGGGCCCGGATCCTACCACCGGCCGCGGTTTGCCTCGCCGTTCCCCGGTCCCCAGATTCGACGGTGGAGTCCCCGTGCGCCGCCGGGCGGCGGGGGGACGCGGAGGAACCATGGGGAACGACCCCGGTCGCGAACGGGGCATCAGCCTCCCGGAACTGCTGGTCAGCGTCGCGATCGTCGCGGTGCTGGCGACCATGGCGGTTCCCGCGTCCCGGCGGGTGGTCGACCGGGCCCATCTCGCGCGCCTCGCCACCGACGGCCGGGTCCTCGCGTCCGCGCTCCTCCGCTGGCAGGCCGACCACGGTACGCCGCCACCCGCGGGGGCGACCCGGCCCGACGGGTTCAACACCCGCACCCTCGACCCCCTGGTCTCCCGGGGCTACCTCCTGGCCCCGGCGCCGATCCTGGGCCACCTGGCGGGGAACAGGGTCACCGTCTACGACGCGCCGGGGGCGGAACCGGGGGCCGGCCGCGGGTTCTGGCTGGTCCTGACGGACGGGGCGATCCCGGGGCTCCAGGTCGTCGTCGCCAGCACCGACGCCTTTCCCCTGGCTCCCGGCACCTGGGTCGAGGGGATCTACCTCCTGCGGGGCGATCGCCTCGAGCGGATCGACCGGGCCCCGCTGCCGACGACATTCCGGGGGGGACGGGATGGGTGATCCCCGCAAGTACTGGAAGGAATCGATCGGCGTCACGCGGAAACGGCGCGGCAAGGCGTCGCTCACGGTCGACCCGGCCACCACCGGGCCGGTGACCGGGACGGTGGATCCGGGCGACGAGGACACCGCCTCCTTCGCGACCGGGCCGGTGGCCACGGGGCCGGTCACCGGACCTGTTGCCGGGTCTCCCCCTCCGCGGGAACCCGCCCATCCCCTCTCGCCGGAGGCCCTCGCGGCCCTCGAGCGGGCCCTCGACAGCCTCCCGGTCGGAACCCTTTCCTTCGCCGACGAGGCGGCCCGCCTGCTCTGGCGCGATCCGCGACCCGAGGACCTGGTGGCCATCTCCCGGATCGCGTCCGACCGGCACATCCTGCCCCCCGGGCCGCTGCGCCAGGCGGTCCTCGCCGCCCTCGCGGTGCGCGCCCAGGCCGAGCTGCTCTACCGGACCTTCGAGAGGCAGCTTCCCGACCCCGGGATCGCTGCCGCCCGGGCGAGCCTCGCCGAGAAACTGGCCGGGCGCACCCGGGAGCTCGCGGACACCCTGGTCGCGGCGGAGAACGACCCGGGCTTCGAGCTGGTGGGCCTCGCCCGCGGCCTCCTGCCGAGTCCCGAGCGTCTCCTCGGGCTCGCCCGGATCGCCCGGGCGACCGGCGACCTGCTGGCCGATCTTCGCGACGGGATCCCGCTTCCCCGCCTCGCCCACGCCCCGGAACGGGAGATCCTCGACCTGGTGGCGGCGATCCGGGACGGCGTGCTGCGGGCCCGGGACGAGCTCCTCCTCGCGATCCTCGCGGTGCTGGTCGCGACGGAGGCCCACCTGGCGCGGGAAGACCGGCAGGAACTGCTGGCCGACCGGGTCGCGCTCACCGAGCTGTGGAACCGGGTCGAAGCGGCGGTCGACCGCCTGGACCGGAAGCACGACCGGGACCCGGAACCCCTCGCCCGGCTCGCCGCGTGGCGCCGCGCGCTCCGGGAGATGCGCGGGCGGCTGGACGAGTTCCTCGCCGCCCCGGCGACCGGCCCGCTCACCGGGCCCGCAACCGGGCCGGTTGCGGGTTCCCCGGCGCGGCCCCCGGAGGCCCCCGGGACGAGCGCGGCCGCCCCGACGGCCCTGGTCCAGGCGGAGGAAGCGATCCGGGAACGGCTCCGGGAGGTTCGCCGGAGGGTCGCCCCCGGCGCCGCGGACTCCCCCCGGCGCCGGGGCGGGTTCCTGCGGTGGCTCCTCTCAGGCGGCGTCCTCGGCACGCTCGTCCTGGCCCTGCCGCTGCTGCTGCTCCCCGCGCCTCCCCCGCCCCCCCTCGCCGTCGATCTCGACGCCCTTCGCGGGGAGGCCCCGCTCCTCTCCGCCGACCCGGCGGGCCGCCTGCTCGTCGCGGTGGTCGATCCGGCCTGGAACACCCTTCCCGAGGAGGAGCGGCAGGCCCGGGCGACCCGGCTGGCCGCCCTCGCCGAGGAGCAGGGGTTCCGGGCCGGGATCCTCCTCGCTCCCGCGGGTGTCCCGGTGGCCACCTGGGCCCCCGGCCAGGCCCCGGTCCTGCGCGACCCCCTCGTCCCGGGCACCGCGGGACTCGCGGCCGCCTCGTCCCTTCGATCCCCCGAAATCCGCGCCTTCCGCTGGCCCCGCCGCGGCGGAGGAACCTATCTTGGAACCGATGGCTGAGATCCGCACCGTTCCCATCGAGCGCCGCAAGGGGGAGCGCATCCCCCTGCGCTGCCCCGTCGAGGTCGAGGCCGCCGGTGGCAACGTGCTCCGGGGGCAGACGATCAACCTGTCGGTCAGCGGCACCCTGGTGTCCCTGCCCGCCGAGATCCCCCTCGGGATGCTGCTCCGGGTCCGACTCCACCTCCCCGATGGCCGGCCTCCCCTCGAGCTGGAGGCGCTGGCCACGCGCCAGGAAAGGAGCCCGGGCGGCTCGCCCCCGGTGCGGATCGGCTTCCACTTCATGGTGCCCCCGGCGGAAGCGGTCCAGCGCATCCGCACCCTGATCTACGGCACCTGATCCGCCGTCGGCCGCGTGGTACCCTTCCCGCCCGGGTCGTCTCCGACCCGGTAACGGGGAGAGAACCATGCCCGGGACGACGCTCGGCATCGGGCTGGCCGGTCTCGGCCAGCACGGCATCCGCTACGCTCGGCACCTCCTCGCCGGGGACGTCCCCCGCGGCCGGCTGGTCGCCGTCTCCCGCCGGGACGAGGCCGCCGGCCGCGCCTGGGCGGACTCCCGCGGGCTCCGGTTCCACCGGGAGCTCGCGGACCTCGCGGCGGACCCGGCCGTCGACGTCCTGGTCGCCGTCCTGCCCCCGGGGCTGCACCCGGCGGCGATCGAGGCGGCGGCCGCGGTCGGCAAGCCGGTCCTCGTCGAGAAGCCCCTGGCGCCGGACGCGGACCGTGGCCGGGCGGCGGTGGAGGTCGCCCGGCGCGCCGGAATCCCGGCGATGGTCGCCCAGACCCTGCGCTTCAACAGCGTGGTCCGGGCCCTGCGGGAGCTGGTCCCCACCCTCGGCCGCCTCCACCTGGTCGCGATCAACCAGCGGTTCGAGCCCAGCGGGCGCCCGTGGCTGGACGATCCCGAGCACGGGGGCCTCATCCTGAACACGGGGGTCCACGGGGTCGACCTGCTCCATCACCTGGCCGGCGGCCGCGTCGCCCGGGCGACCGCCCTCACCCGCCGGGTCGTGACGTCGCGGGTCGAGGACCTCTTCGCCGCCGTCCTGGTCGTCGAACCGGGCTCTGTCCTCGCCACCCTGGACAACTCCCGCGCCACCGGCGGCCGGAGCGGCCGCATCGAGCTGTGCGGCGAGCACGGCCAGCTCGTCGCCGATCACGTCCACGGCCAGATCGGGGAGATCAAGGGCAGGATGTTCCGCCCCCTCCCCGTGGAACCCCCGGTTCCCACGGTCCGCGAGGTACTCCGCGCCTTCACCGACGCGATCCTCGAGGACCGGCCCGTGCCCGTCCCGCTGGAGGAAGGGCTCGCCGCCGTGGAAGGGGTCGACCTGCTCCGCCGGTCGGCCGATCCCGCCTGACTTCCCCGGGGCGGCCTCGCCCCGAACGGAGAGCGACGCGATGAAGATCATCGAGTGCGTGCCGAACGTGTCCGAGGGCCGGGACCACAGGGTCCTCGACCGGATCGCGGAGGCGGTCCGGTCGGTCGACGGGGTCGAGCTGCTCGACGTCGACCCCGGCGCGGAGACGAACCGCACGGTCTTCACCTTCGTCGGGCCCCCCGACGCCCTGGCCGAGGCGGCCTTCCGCTTCGCGAAGGTCGCCACCGAGCTGATCGACATGCGCCACCACAAGGGGGCCCACGCCCGGATGGGGGCGGTGGACGTGATGCCGTTCGTGCCGGTCGGCGGCGGGGCCACGATGGACGACTGCGTCGAGCTGGCCCACCGGGTGGGCCGGCGCCTCGGGGAGGAACTCGGGATTCCCGTCTACCTCTACGAGCGGGCCGCTACCCGGCCGGAACGCCGTTCCCTCGCCGACGTGCGCAAGGGGGAGTACGAGGGCCTGCCGGCGAAGCTCGCGGCCCCGGAGTGGAAGCCCGACTACGGCCCCGCCGAGTTCAACCCGAAGGCGGGGGCCACGGCGGTCGGAGCGCGCCCGTTCCTGATCGCGTACAACGTCGACCTGAACACCACCGACCGGAAGCTGGCCCACGACATCGCCCTGGACATCCGGGAGCAGGGACGCTTCGCCCGGGGCCCGGACGGCAAGATCCTCCGGGACGAGCAGGGAAACAGGCTCCGCAAGCCGGGCATGCTGCGGAACGTGCGGGCGGTCGGCTGGTTCATCCCGGAGTTCGGCCGCGCCCAGGTCTCGATCAACCTGACCGACTACCACGTGACGCCTCCCCACGTCGCCTTCGACACGATCCGGGACGAGGCCCGGAAGCGCGGGCTCAGGGTGACCGGCTCGGAGATCGTCGGGCTGGTTCCCCTCGAGGCGATCCGCATGGCCGGTGAGCACTACCTGGCGGCCCAGGGGAAGACGACGGCGGTCCCGGAGCCCGACCTGGTGGCGGCGGCCCGCACGAGCCTCGGCCTCGACGACGTGAAGCCCTTCGAGCCGGAGCAGGCGATCATCGACTACCGGTTGTTCCCCCGGGAGACCGGTCTCCGCGCGATGAGCCTCCTCGGGTTTGCCGACGAGCTCTCCCGGGCCACCCCGGCCCCGGGAGGCGGCTCGGTCTCCGCCTACCTCGGTTCCCTCGGGGCCGCCCTCGCCTCGATGGTCGCGGCCCTGACCCACGGGTCGATCAAGGGGGACGCCCCGGAGAAGGAACGCCTCGTCGAGCTCGGGCGCCGGGCCCAGGACCTGAAGGACCGCCTCGCCCGGGCGGTGGACCGGGACACCGAGGCCTTCGAGGCGATGGTCGCCGCCCGCCGGATGCCGCGGAAGACCGACGAGCAGAAGGCGGCCCGGGAGGCGGCGATCCTCGAGGCGACCCGCGGCGGGATCGAGGTGCCGCTCTCCGTGGTCGAGGCGGCGGCCGAGGTGGCCGAGCTCGCCCGTGAGATCGCGGACCTCGGCATGGACGCGGCCGCCTCCGACGCGGGCGTCGCCGCCTGGTGCGCCCGCGCCGCCGCGGAGGGGGCCGGGCTCAACGTCCGGATCAACCTCCCCGGTCTGCCCGACGAGGCGGAGCGCGCCCGCTACCGGGAGCGCCTCGCCGGGCTGCTCGAGCGGACGCGGACGGCGGCGGACGAGGCCCTCGCCCGGGTCGACCGGAAGCTGGCCGCCCAGGAGGAAGGCGCCGCCGGCT
>JAMOQA010000402.1 GCA_027064265.1 Acidobacteriota bacterium | reverse complement strand
CCAGGCCGAGGATCACCGCGTGCGCGAACGGCAGCCGCTGCCAGAACCACAGCGGCGCAGCCAGCGCGCCGATCACCGCGCCGACGACCCCGAGGACCGCTCCTTCCCAGGTCTTGGCCGGCGAGATGCCGGGCGCGAGGGGATGGCGGCCGAGAAGCCGTCCCCCGTAGTAGGCGAACGTGTCGCCGACGTAGACCGCCGCGAGGGCGAGGACCAGGAGGTCCTCCCCGGTCTCCCGGGCCTCCGGCAGCCCCTCGGTGATCAGGCCCCCGACGTGGCCGAGGGTGAGCCCCAGGTAGAGGACCGGGAGCAGGGTGCCGACCACCCGGTCGAGGGCGCCGCCCGGTTCCTCCCGGGAGAAGACCGCCCGCACCAGCACGACGACGACCACCAGGGTCAACACCGGGGCAAGGGGCGGGCTGTGCCACCAGAACGAGCCCATGCACGCCAGGGTCCCGGCGACCGCCAGGACCGGCCAGGGTGGCCGCCCGAGGCGTCCGAGGATCCCCCGCAGCTCCAGGGTCGCGAGAACGGCGAGGGCGGCGAGGCCGGCCCAGAAGACCGGCAGGGGAGCCTTCCGGATCGCGACGAAGACGAGGACGACGAGGACCGTCGCCGTGAGGATCCTCTTCACGGCGTCCGGCGCCTCCGGGCGGCGGCCGCCGCCCGCTCCCGGGCCTCCTGGTCGGCGGTGACCCGGCCGAAGCGGCGCTCCCGCCGCTGGTAGTCGAGGATCGCCTCGTAGAGGTGCCGACGGCGGAAGTCCGGCCAGAGGACCGGGGTCACCCACAGCTCGGCGTAGGCGATCTGCCAGAGCAGGAAGTTGCTGACCCGCAGCTCGCCGGACGTCCGGACCAGCAGGTCCGGGTCCGGCAGGTCGGCGGTGTCGAGGCGGGCGGCGATCGCCTCCTCGTCGATCTCCTCCGGGCGGACCTTCCCGAGAACCGCCTCCTCGGCGAGGCGTCGGGCGGCCCGGGCGATCTCGCTGCGCCCGCTGTAGGAGAGGGCGATCCGGAAGTCCATGCCGGTGTTCCGGGAGGTGGCCTCCTCGGTCTCGGCGAGGGCGCGCCGGACCTCCGGCGGCAGGTCCTCGACGAACCCGATCGCCCGGAAGCGGACGTTCTTCTCCTGGAGGGTGGCGAGCTCCCGGGCGAGGTATTCCCGGAGCAGCCGCATCAGGGCGTTCACCTCGCCCCGGGGCCGCTGCCAGTTCTCCCGGCTGAACGCGTAGAGGGTGAGGGCCTCGATCCCGAGCCGGGCCGACGCCTCGACGATGTCCCGCACCGAGGCGATCCCCGCCCGGTGGCCGGCCACCCGCGGCAGCCCGCGCCGGCGCGCCCAGCGGCCGTTGCCGTCCATGATGACGGCGACGTGACGGGGCAGGCGCAGGAAGTCGATCCGGGCGAGCAGCTCCGCCTCGGGGAGGACGGTACCCTCTCCGCCGGGAGCTGCCGTGTCGCCCGGATGCTTCATCGCGCCTTCTCCGCGTCGAACCGGCTCACGCCCCGAATCTAGCATCCCCCCCGGCCCGCCCGCAGCGCCGCCGGTGGTTCAACCCTCGTTCCCGCCGGCGCCCGGCTTCCGGGGCTCGGCCGGCTTCCGCGGGGGCGGCGCGGTGTCGAGCAGCCGGAAGTCCACCGCCTCGATCCGGTCCCGGTGCTCCTCGAGCCACTTCCGGGTGGCCGGGTCGATCCGGGCGAGCACCTTCTCCTTGTCCATCTCGCCGAAGGGCACGAGGCACCGGCGCTGGTGCCGAACCGCGGCGAGGCGCTCCTCCAGTCGTTTCTTCTCCCGCGGGTCCTCCGGCGGGTTGTTCCGGAGGTGCCGTTCGAGGCCGATCTCCAGCTCGCCGAGGATGCGCACCAGTCGCTTCTCCGGCGGCGGGTCGGGCCGGACCGCGCGCAACCAGCGGCCGTAGACCAGGATGGTCAGCCGCTCCCAGTCCGGCAGGGTCAGTCCCTTCTCCTCGAGCAGCCGGTCCCGCTCCCGCCGCATCCGCAGCATGCCGAGGAGCGACGGCCCGAAGGTCGGCTTGGTCCCCAGCTCCCGGAGAGCCCACTGCTGGATCCCCTCCTCGTACTGCTCGTAGATCGGCTGGAGCGCCTCCCGGACCTCCAGGTACTTCTCCAGGGTCTCCGGGGACTCCGGTCCCCAGGCCCGCTCGAGGGACCAGAAGAAGTGCTCGGTCGGGTCCTCGGGCTCCGGGGCGAGCTTCTCCGCGCACCCGGCGACGAGGAGCGCGAGGAGCAGCGCCGCCGGCACCGCGATCCTGCGGGAGATCATCGGGACCTCCTTCCCTACTCCGCCGGGGCGGCGGGGGTCGGCTGCTCCTCCGCCGTCTCCCCTTCCTGCGCGGACGCCTCCTCCGCGGGGACGGCCCCGTCTCCCGGCGCCTCCATCAGCTCCTGCACCTCCCGGAGCAGCGCCCCCAGGTCGCCGGTGCCGGTGTGCCGGTCGAGGATCGTGCCGTCCCGGTCGACCAGGTAGAGGAGCGGCACGCCCGTCAGCGGCCCGAACGCCTCGTGGAACCCCCTGGCGTCGTCGTCGAGGATCACCGGGTAGGCGAGTCCCTTCCCCTCGTTCCAGTCGCGGACGAAGCCGGGCCCGATCCGGCTCGCGTTCCCGTCGATCATGATCCCGACGACGGTGAACCCCTTGTCCGCGTACGCGCGGTGCAGCTTCTCCAGCTCGGGCATCGCCATCAGGCAGGGGGCGCACCAGGTCGCCCAGACGTCGACCACCGCGACCTTGTCCCTGACCAGGTCGTGGAGGTGCACGTCCTGCCCGTCGACCCCCTTCCCGACCAGGTCGGGGAGCTTCGCGCCCGCGTCCACCAGGGTCGCGGGACCGGCCGGGCGGCCGGATCCGCCGCAGCCCGGCAGGACGAGAACGAGGGCCAGCAGGGAGAGGGCGAGAACGAGGGTGCTGCGCTTCATCGGGGATCTCCTCCTTGTCGTCGAGGGCCGCGGCCGGCGGCGCCGGCGGGCGGACCCGGCGATCATACCCGCCGGGCCGGCCGCTGCCAGAGCGGCAGCCCCGTCCCCGGGACGGCATGATGGGGGCCGGAGGACAGAGGATGGAGCACGCGGCGAACGGGAACGGACCATCGCGGACGGGGGTCGCGGTCTTCGGCAGCGGCGAGCCGGGACCGGGGGACCCGCTCTACGAGCGGGCCCGGGAGATCGGGGCGCTCCTCGCGGAGCGGGGCGTCCCGGTGGTCACCGGCGGCTACGGGGGCGTGATGGAGGCGGCCAGCCGGGGGGCCCGGGAGGCCGGGGGCGAGGCGATCGGCGTCCCCTGCGCCCAGTTCCGGGGCCGCGCCCCGAACCGCTGGCTGACCCGGGTCCTCGAGGAACCGGACCTCCTCGCGCGGACCCGGCGCCTCGTCGAGCTCTCCCGGGGCTTCGTCGTCCTGGCCGGCAAGGCGGGCACCCTCGCGGAACTCGCGATGCTCTGGGCGCTGCTCCGGGCCGGCCTCCTCGCCGCCCCGGTGGTGATCCTGGACGAGACCTGGGGCAGGATGTACGACGACCTCGACCGGGCGGGCCGGCTCGACCCGGCCGTCCGGGAGTGGACCCGCCGCGCCGCCTCCCCCGCGGAGGCGGTCCCCCTCGCCCTCGGGGAGGAGCCGCGATGACCGCCACCGACCAGCAGGCCGTACCGCCGAAGAGCATCGTCCGGGAGTACTTCGAGACGATCGTCATCTGCGTGATGATCCTGCTCTTCGCCCGGGGGTTCGTCTTCATCCAGTCGAAGATCCCGACGATCTCGATGCTCGAGACCCTGAAGGTCGGCGACTACATCCTGGTCGACCGGTGGCTCTACGGCGCCCCCGGGGACACCCCCCACTGGTGGCTCGGGCAGCGGGAGATCCGCCGGGGCGACGTGATCGTCTTCCGCTTCCCCGAGGACACCGACATCGACTTCGTCAAGCGGGTGATCGGGCTGCCCGGGGACACCGTGGAGATGCGCGCCGGCGTGGTCTACGTCAACGGCGAGCCCCTCGAGGAGCCGTACGTCCTCCCGGAGAACTTCGAGCCGAACGCGTACTGGGGCCCCAAGGTCGTCCCGGCGGACCACTACTTCATGCTGGGCGACAACCGGGACGACTCCCGCGACTCCCGGGCCTGGGGCTTCGTGCCGCGCAGCCTGGTCAAGGGCCGGGCGTTCTTCATCTGGTTCTCGTACAAGGAGGACCCGGACGACTACAAGCGGGTCGGGATCGAGCGGCTCTACTCGATCGCGAAGAAGATCCGCTACTTCCCGACCCGTACCCGCTGGCACCGCATCTTCTCCCGCGTCCACTGAGGGCGCGCGGGTCGGACCTCGGGGTGCCGGCTCCGGCCTCCGGCTGGCTCGCCGGCTCGACCAACGGCGGTCGCGGGGCCCTGCGCGCCTTGCGGCTCACAGGTCGCTCACCTTGAGCCCCGCCCACTTGCGCTGCGGCCGGTTCGCCGCGGGCGCTTCGCGCCCCCGCCGCTCCGCGGCTCACACCCGGCGCTCCGGACCCCGCGACTGCCGGGTCTCGCACGACTCGCCAGAGTCGGCCGGAACCAGCACCCCTCGGCCGCGCCAACGTGACCGCGACCTGCTCGAGCCGGGGAGCCAGCCGGAGGCCGGGGAAGGACCCCGCCGGGCACGAGCGAAGGGGCCTGTTCCACGATCGTCAGATGACGGGGACGGGGGGGAGCATGCCGGAGGGGCCCTGGCGGGAGTGGACCCGGAAGCGGGCGTCGTCCCGGCGGGGCCGGTCCTCGCGGAAGTGGGCGCCCCGGCTCTCCTCGCGCCAGAGCGCGGCCCGGGCGATCGCCCGGAGCACCACGGCGCACGAGGCGGTCTCGACGAGGGCCCGCGTCGGCGCGACCCCTTCCCGGAAGCCGTCGATGGTCGCCTCGAGCCGGGCGAGGACCGCGGCCAGCCGGTCGCCGTGGCGCAGGACGCCCAGGTCCCGGTCGGCCTCCTCGCGCAGGCGCGCCCCGAGCTCCTCCGCGGCCCCCGGGTCAGGCAGCCGCCGGCGCGGCGCCTCGGCCGGGGCCGGCTCCCGCCCCACGTGGCCGTCGGCGAGCAGGGAGCGCGCCGCCCGGGCGCCGAAGACCAGCCCCTCGAGCAGCGAGTTGCTGGCGAGCCGGTTCGCGCCGTGGACGCCGGTCGCCGCGACCTCCCCGGCCGCCACCAGGCCCGGGACCCCGGTCCGCCCGTCCAGGTCGGTGGCGACCCCTCCCATCGCGTAGTGGGCGGCGGGAGCGACCGGGATCGGCTCCCGCACCGGGTCGATCCCGTAGCTCCGGCAGGTGGCGAGGATTCCGGGGAAGCGGTGCTCGAGGAACTCCGCTTCCAGGTGGGTCAGGTCCAGGAGCACCGGCCGGCCCCCCTGGCGGGCGACCTCCCGGGCGATCCCCCGGGCGACCACGTCCCGGGGCGCCAGCTCGCCGCGGGGGTCCTCCGCCAGCAGGAACCGCTCCCCCGCCTCGTTGCGCACGACACCCCCCTCGCCCCGGAGCGCCTCGGAGAGGAGGAACGCCGGCGCGCCGGGGATCGCGAGGGCGGTGGGGTGGAACTGGACGAACTCCATGTCACCGAGGACGCAGCCGGCGGCGAGGGCGAGGGCGATCCCGTCGCCGGTCGCCTCGGGGGGGTTGCTCGTGCGGGCGTAGCAGCGCCCCAGCCCCCCGGTCGCCAGCAGCACGGCCGATGCGCGCAGGTCCCGTTCCTCGCCGTCGGCCCCGAGCATCCGCACGCCGGCGGCGCGCCCGTCCGCCACCAGCAGGTCGGTGACGATGGCGGAGGGAACGTGGACGACGCCGGGTTCCCTCCGCACCCGGGCGACCAGGGCCCGGACGATCTCCCGGCCGGTGGCGTCCCCCCCCGCGTGGAGGATCCGCGGCTGGGTGTGGGCCGCCTCCCGGGTCAGGTGGTAGCGGTTCCCCTCCCGGTCGAAGCGGGCGCCCCACTCGATCAGGCGCAGGACCTCGTCGCGGCCCTCCCGCACCAGGATCGACACCGCCGGCCCGTCGCAGAGCCCGGCCCCGGCCCGCAGCGTGTCCTCCTCGTGGAGGACCAGCTCGTGCTCGTCCCCGGAGAGGGCAACGGCGATCCCCCCCTGGGCGTGGCTCGACGACGACTCGTCGGGGTCTTCCTTGGTGACGACGGCGACGCGGGCCCCCGCCGCCGCCAGCTCGATGGCGCCCCGCAGGCCGGCCACGCCGGCCCCCACCACGATCGCGTCGAACCGCTCCACGGGCCCGTCCTTCCGTTGCCCCGCGAGGGGGAAGGTCCGGCATATAATGGCACGACCGCGCCGGGGCCCGAACCGGCGGATCCTGGGAGGAGAACGAGCGATGGCACCCGAGGAACGCGACCAGCACGAGGAGACGCGCGAGGAAACCTCTCCCGGCGCCGAGCCGCCCGCCGGGGACGCCCCCGAGGAGCTGCGCTACGAGGGGCCGATCACCATCGACGACGAGGACGACGACGAGTACTTCGACGAGGGTGGCGGCTCCGGCAAGGTCTTCCTCACCGCGGCGGTCCTCTCCGCCCTGGTGCTCGTGATCATCGCCACCGCGATGTGGATGCGCTCCGGCGCCCGGCAGGACGTGGAGGCCCGGGACTTCGCCGCGATGGAGCCCCCGCCCGCCGCCACCGAGACGGCGAACGCGGCCACGCCCGGGAGCGTGCCCGGCGAGGTCGACTACCGGGCGATGCCCGACGCCCCGGCGGAGAACGCCGCTCCCGCGCTCCCGCCGGTGGAGGAGCCGGCGCCGACCCGCCGCGCGGAGGCGGCGCCCCCCGCGGCGCCGGCCGAGGTCCCCGCGATCGAGCGTCCCGCGCCCCGGGCGGCCCGGGACGTCCAGCAGGTGGCCCCCTCCCGGCGCGAGCCGGCCACCCCCACCCTCGCCGAGGTCCGCCGCCAGGTGCTGGCGGGCCACGTGGCCGCCGCCGCCCGCGCGGGCGAGGCCTGGGCCCGCACCCGTCCCGCCGGCGAGTGGACCCTCCAGGTGCTCACGGCGTGCCAGCCGGACACCGTCCGCCGGGCCTTCCGCAAGGTGGTCGACCCGGACCTGGTCGTCCTGCCGGCCCGGATCCGGGGGCGCGCCTGCTACCGGGTCTGCTGGCGGACCTTCTCGAGCGAGCGGGCGGCGAAGGGCGCCATGGGCGAGGTGCCCGCCCACTTCCGCCGGGACGCGAAGCCGATCGCCCGCACCTGGGGCGAGGTCCTTCCGTGAGGCCGGGGGGCGCGCGCCGCGGGAGGGCCGTACCTTGACCCCGTGAGCCATCGCGTCCCCTTCCCGGTCCTCGCCCTCCTCCTCGCGGTCCTCCCCGCGGCCGGGGGGTCCCGTCCGCCATCGCCCCCGCCCGCCGAGCTGGACGCCGCGATCGACCGGCTCGAGGAAGAGCTGCGCCGGGCGGGGACCGACGACCTCCGCGCCCGGATCGAGCGGGGGCTCGCCGACGTCCTGGTCCTGCGGGCCCGGGCCGCCGACCGGGAGGAGAACGACCCCCTCCGGGCGGAGCAGCTCTACGAGCGGGCCCTCGCCCTGCGCCCGGACCACCTGGCGGCGCGGGTCGAGCTGGCCTGGCTCGAGGTCCGGGAAGACCGCATCGACCGGGCCCTCGACCTCGCCCTCACCGGCCTCGCGACGAGCCCGGGGGACCCCTGGCTCCTCGAGGTGGTCGGCGAGGTCCACTACCGGCGCAACCGCCTCGCCGACGCCGCCGAGGCGCTGCGGGCCGCGGCCGCCGCCCGGCCGGACGACGCCTCCCTGCGGAAGCGTCTCGCGAAGGTGGAGCGGGACCTGGCGGCGGAGCGGGACTACGCCCGGGCCGACTCCCGGCACTTCGTCCTGCGGTTCGACGGGGACCGGGACGACCGGGTCGGCGCGATCCTCCTCGACGAGCTGGAGCGGGCGTACGACGACCTGGCCGACGAGCTGGACGCGTGGACCCGGGAGCCGGTCACCGTGATCCTCTACACCAACCGCCAGTTCCACGAGACGACCCGCACGGGGGCCGAGGTCGCCGGCCTCTTCGACGGGAAGATCCGGCTGCCGGTCGGCGGGATCGACCGGGTGACGCCGGCGGTGCGGCGGGTCGCCCGCCACGAGCTGGTCCACGCCCTCCTCCACGCGAAGGGGAAGGGACGGGTCCCCCGCTGGCTCCACGAGGGCCTCGCGCAGCTGCTCGAGCCCCGGGACCCGGCGACGGTCGACCGGGCCCTCTCCCTCGCCGCCCGGCGCGGCCGGAAGCTCTCGGTGGCTCCCTTCACGTACCCCACCGCCCTCTCCTTCACCGCCTTCCTCGACCGGGAGACCGGCCGGCACCGGCTGCTCTGGTTCGTCGAGCTGCTGGCCGAGGGCCGGCCGGAGCCCCAAGCTTTCCTCGAGGCCCTCGGATGGTCGAGGGAGGAGGCGGAGCGGAGATGGCGGGAGTCGCTGCTGGCCCCGAACTGAAGATCCCGCGGGAGGGCCGTCTCGCGGCCCATCCCCTCGCGGCCCTGCTCGGTCCCCTGGGACTCCTCGGCGCCACCGGCGTCCTGGACGTCCAGAAGAAGAAGCTGGTCCGGCGGTTCGTGCTCCGGGAGGGCCGCCTCCTCGCGGCGGTGAGCAACGCCCGCCAGGACCGGCTCGCCGAGTGGCTGGTCGAGGGGGGCCGGCTGGGAGCGGAGGCGGGGGAGCGTCTCGCCGCCGCCCTGGCCGATGCCGGGGAGAGCCCCCTGGTCGGGGCCTGGCTCCTCCGGGAAGGACACGTCCCCGCCGAAGGGCTGCCCGCGCTGCTCCGGGAGCACCTGGTCGAGCTGCTCCGGGAGACGGCCGCCTGGGGGGACGCCACGTTCCGGGTCACGCCGGGCCGGCTCGACCTGGGCGCCGAGCCGGTGGCGGACCTGCCGGCCCTCGAGGTGGCCCTGCTCCTCGCCCGGGAGGAGGCCGACCGGATGAAGCGCCCCCGCCTCCCCGAGGGGGTGCGCCGGGTCGTCGAGCCGGAGGGGCTTCCGCTGGAGGACGACGAACGCCGCCTGGTGGAGGCCGCGGCGGAACCGGTGGCCCTCGACCGCCTGGGAGAGCAGCTCGGCACCACGGAGGCCGGCCTCGCGCGTCCCCTCCTCGCCCTCCTGCGTGTCGGCCTGCTGGTCCCGGCGGCGCCGCCGGAGGAGGAGGCCGGCTTCGACCTGGACCGGGAGATGACCGCCGAGGAGCTGGACCGGTGGCTCGCGGCGGCCCGCACCCGGGACGTCCACGGCCTGCTGGGCATCCGGCCCGGCGCCGCGCCCGGGGCGGTGCGGCAGGCCTGGTACAAGGCGGTGCGCCGCTTCCACCCGGACCGGTTCCGGACCGGCCCGTTCGCGGACCGGCGGAGCGAGGTGGAAGAAGCCTTCCGCGTCCTCCACGAGGTCTACGAGGAGCTGACCGACCCGGCGGCGGCCGCCGCCCGGAAGAAACAGGTCCTCGCCCAGGAGGTCCGGCAGCCGTCCGCCCAGGCGGTGGCCGCCCGCTGGCGGGAACGGGCCCGGCAGGCCGCCCTCGAGGGGCAGCGGGCCGACGCGGTGGACTGCCTCGAGAAGGCCCTCGAGGCCCACCCGGACGACGTCGACGCGGCCCGGGACCTCTGCCTCCTGCTCCTCGGGAACCCCGCGCGGCGGCAGGACGCCCTGCGCCGCCTCGCCGAGCTGGCGGCGAAGTACCCGGCCCGGGCCGACATCCTCGCCGCCCGGGCGGTCGGTCTCTTCCGGGCGGGCAAGGAACGGGAGGCGGAGCTGCTCCTCGACCGGGTCGAGCGGCTCGACCCGGCGCTGCCGCTCCTGCGGGCCCTCCGGGGCGACCCCTCCGCCCGGGCCCGGGTGCGGGAGAACCCGTTCCTCGCGCCGGTCCTGCCCCGCTGATCGATCCCGGCGGCGCGTGGACCCGGGCGAACCCGGGCCCTAGATTCCGCCCGGGGAACCCCCGGAAGGGAGGAGACCGCCGTGACGAGCGGACCCGGTGAGAAGGCCACCGCCGCGCCCGGACAGGGAGAGGGGACGAAGGCCACTCCCTACTCCCTCGACGACCTGCTCCGGTTCATGGTGAAGAAGGAGGCGTCCGAC
>JAMOQA010000401.1 GCA_027064265.1 Acidobacteriota bacterium | reverse complement strand
CCGATCCCCTTGGGCGCGTAGAACTTGTGCCCCGCGAGGGCGACCATGTCGGCCCCGAGGGCCCCCACGTCCACCGGGATCTTCCCGACCGCCTGGCAGGCGTCCACGTGGAACGGCACCTCTGCCTCCCGGCAGATCGCGGCGATCTCGGGGACCGGCTGGACCGTGCCGACCTCGTTGTTCGCCAGCATCACGCTGACGAGGATCGTGTCCGGGGCGAGGGCACGGCGGACGTCGTCCGGATCGACGCGGCCCCGTCCGTCCACCGGCAGGCGGGTCACCCGGAACCCGTCCTCCTCGAGACGCCGGCACGGCTCGAGAACCGCGGGGTGCTCGATGGCGGTGGTGATCACGTGGCCCCGTCCCCGCGCACGGGCCGTTCCGAGGATCGCGGTGTTGTCCGCCTCGGAGCCCCCGGAGGTGAAGACGATCTCCGCGGGATCGGCCCCGAGCAGGGCGGCCACCCGGTGGCGCCCTTCCTCGACGGCCCGCCGCGCCTCCCAGCCGGGCACGTGGGGGCTCGAGGGATTCGCGAACCGCTCCCCGAAATACGGGAGCATCTCCCGCAGCACCTCCGGGAGCACGGGGGTCGTGGCGTTGTAGTCCAGGTAGACCGGCCGGTCGCTCATGGGTGCATTCTGGCACGGCCCCTTGCCGCCGGGGAGGCGGGGACCCAACTTGACCTACGACGGGGACTTGTTTCCCGGGGGGGTGCCCGACGGCATCCCGGGAGGGCCTGCGCGGTGACGACGACCGACACTCCACCCGTGGCCGAGGCCATGCCGGCCATCGACCGGGACGCGCTCCTGCGTCCCGTCCTCGCCCAGGTCGAGCAGCTGCTCGCGAAGGCCCGGGGCAGCGACCGCGCCGTGCGACTGCGGATCGAGCCCCACGCGATCGAGGTCAGTCCCTGGGAACGGGACGTCGTGCTCGAGGCACTTGCCGGGGAGACGACCGAGACCAACACGACCCCGTTCAAGGTGGTCGAGGCGGTGGCCTGGCAGGTGCGCGCCCTCGGCGACCTCCAGCGGCTCGCGAAGAAGCCCGACGGCGAACGGGACGCCGTCCGCAACGACCTGTACCGGGACGCGGTCCTCGGCACGGCCATCTACCAGGAGCTCCAGCAGATCGTGGGGGCCCTGGTCGTGTCGGGGAAGAAGGACGTGGTGCAGCCCCTCTCGCAGCTGCAGAACAAGGTCAACCGGGCCCTCAAGCTGGTGCGCCAGGAGCTGCCACCGGAGCTCGTGGCCGGGCTCAGGGAAGCCGCCGTCTCCCTCGTGTCCGTGCCCGACGAGGCGCGGCTCGAGGCCCCCCCGGAGCCGAAGCCCCGCCGGCGCCGGCGTCCCGCGGAAGCACCGGACCCGCCGTCGGACGTGACGATTCGCGTTCACCGGCCCACCGGCAAGGGCACCGGGCCGGGCCTGGCCCACGTGGTCTTCGTCGTCCTCGGCACCGCCATCCTGGTCGGCGGCCTGGTCTTCGCGCTGACCGGGCGCGCCCGGCGGGTCGAGCCCACCGACCTGGCGATGCAACCCGGGGTCGTGTCGGTCGGCGGCGAGGCGCCGGCCTTCGAGGTCACGGTCGACCCGCGGGCCTGGCAGGGAATGGACGAGGGAGCCAGGACCCGCCTGGTCTTCTCGATCGCCTCGGTGATCAAGCGCCAGGGCTACACGACGGCCCGGTTCGTCCTCCCGGACGGCAGGGTGGTCGCCGAGTGGGAGCAGGGGAAGCGCGTCCGCTTCTCCCCGTGAGCCCTACCGCGTCCAGCGGTCGATCCAGGCGAGCACGGTGTCGTGCCAGAGAATGCTGTTGGCCGGCTTCAGCACCCAGTGGTTCTCGTCCGGGAAGTAGAGCAGCTGGCTCGGGATCCCCCGGCGCTGGAGGGCGTTGAAGGTCG
>JAMOQA010000400.1 GCA_027064265.1 Acidobacteriota bacterium | reverse complement strand
GCTTGAGCGACGCCCAGGAGAGCCCGTTCGAGGCGGCGTCCACGTAGGGGTTGTCGATCTGGTCGGGGTCGCCGGTCAGCACGATCTTCGTGTTCTCCCCCGCCCGGGTGATCACCGTCTTCACCTCGTGGGGGGTCAGGTTTTGGGCCTCGTCCACGATCATGTACTGGCCGGGGAGGGACCGGCCCCGGATGTAGGTCAGGGCCTCGATTTCCAGCATTCCCCGGTCGAGCAGGTCGTGCACCGGGTACGGGTCGGTCTCCCGCTCGTCCCGGCCGCCCATCTCGGCGAACCCGCCCGCCAGGATGTACTCCAGGTTGTCGAAGATCGGCTGCATCCACGGCCGCAGCTTCTCGTCCATGTCGCCGGGCAGGTAGCCGAGGTCCCGGCCCATCGGGAAGATCGGCCGGGAGACGACGAGCCGCCGGTACTGCCGCTCCTCCACCGTCTGCATCAGCCCGGCGGCGAGGGCGAGGAGGGTCTTCCCCGTCCCCGCCTTCCCGACGAGGCAGACGAGGGGCACGGCGGGATCGAGGAGCAGGTCCAGCGCGAATTTCTGCTCCACGTTCCGCGGCCGAATGCCCGACACGCTCTTCGGGATCCGGAGCGGCCGCAGCACCGCCTCCGACGGCTGCCGCCGGGCGAGGGCGGTGTGCTTGGAGTTTCCCTGGTCGACCAGGATCACCGGGGTGTTCGGCCCCGGGTCCTCGAGGCCGGCCTCCGCCAGGTCGAGTTCCTTCTCCCGGAAGAACCGGTCGACGACTTCCGCCGGGACCTGCAGCTCGGTCCGGGCCAGGTTGGTCTCGCTGACCTCCCCGTTTTTCTCGACGTAGTCCTCCGCGTGGATCCCGACGGCGTCCGCCTTGATCCGCAGGTTCGTGTCCTTGGTGAGGAACACGACCGGCGGGTTCGTCCGGGTCAGCTCCCAGGCGAGGGCGAGGATCTTCATGTCCGCCGTGTGGGCGTCCTCGAGGAACGGGAAGTCCCGGGGAGCCGGCACCCCGAGGTGGATGCGCAGGGTGCCCCCGCCCGGCATCCGTACGCCGTCGGTCAGGTGCCCCTCCCGCCGCAGCCGGTCGAGCTGGCGCGAGACCTCGCGGGCGTTGCGCCCGACCTCGGTCAGTTCCTTCTTGAAGCGGTCCACCTCCTCGATGACCGCGATCGGGACGACGACGTCGTTGTCCTCGAACCGGAAGAGGGCCCGCGGGTCGTGGAGGAGGACGTTGGTGTCGAGCACGAAAGTCTTCTTCATCGCCGGACTCCCCGGGAAGGAACCCGGGGGGCCCGAAGGCCCCCCGGGTTCGGGCTCACTTCTGGTCGGCCAGCGCCGCCTGCGCCGCCGCCACCCGCGCCACCGGCACCCGGCGCGGCGAGCAGGAGACGTAGTCGAGTCCGACCTCGTGGGCGAAGGCGATCGACCGCGGGTCGCCGCCGTGCTCGCCGCAGATGCCGACCTTGAGGTCCGGGCGCGTCTGCCGGCCCTTCTCGGTCCCCATCCGCAGGAGCTGGCCCACCCCGTCGATGTCGAGGGTCTGGAACGGGTCGGCGTCGAGGATGCCGCTCTCGATGTAGAACGGCAGGAACTTCCCCGCGTCGTCCCGCGACAGCCCCAGGGTGGTCTGGGTCAGGTCGTTGGTCCCGAAGGAGAAGAAGTCGGCCACCTCGGCGATCCGGTCCGCGGTCAGGGCCGCCCGGGGCAGCTCGATCATCGTGCCGACCAGGTAGTCGACCTTGCGGCCCTTCTCGGCGAAGACCTGCCCGGCAACCTCCTCGACGATCTTCCGCTGCCGGGCCAGCTCCTCCCGGTGGGCGACGAGGGGGATCATCACCTCGGGCTTCACCGGGACCCCCTCCGCGGCGACGTCGCAGGCCGCCTCGAAGATCGCGCGGGCCTGCATCGCGGTGATCTCCGGGTAGACCAGACCGAGCCGGCAGCCCCGGTGCCCGAGCATCGGGTTCGCCTCGGCGAGCTGCTCCACCTTCGCGGCCAGCTTCTCCTCGGGCACGCCGAGCTCCGCCGCCAGCTTCGCGATTCCCTCCTCGTCGTGGGGCAGGAACTCGTGCAGCGGCGGGTCGAGGGTGCGGATCGTCACCGGGCGACCGTTCATCGCGCGGAAGATCCCGGCGAAGTCCTCCCGCTGCATCGGGAGCAGCTCGGCGAGCGCCTCCTTCCGCCCGGCCTCGTCGTCCGCGAGGATCATCTTGCGCACCGACGTGATCCGGTTGCCGCCGAAGAACATGTGCTCGGTGCGGGTGAGGCCGATCCCCTCGGCGCCCAGCGCCACCGCCTCGGCCGACTGCTCCGGCGTGTCGGCGTTGGTCCGGACGCCCAGGCGCCGGAACCGGTCGGCCCACTCGAGGACCCGGATGTAGCGGCGGGCGATGTCGGAGTCCTCCGGCTTCTTCGTCCCGCGGACCAGCACCTCGACGACCTCGGAGGGGTACGGCTCCATCCGGCCCACGTAGACCTTGCCGGTCGTCCCGTCGAGGCTGATCCACTCGCCGGCCTTCACGACCCGGTCACCGACCCGCATCTCGCCGGCCTCGTAGTCGATGACGAGGGCGCCGGCGCCGACCACGCAGGGCTTCCCCCGCTGCCGGGCGACGAGGGCCGCGTGGGAGGTCATCCCGCCCCGGGCGGTGACGATCCCGCGGGCCGCCTCCATGCCGCCGACGTCCTCGGGGCTGGTCTCCACCCGGACGAGGATCACGTCCTCCCCCTCGGCGGCCAGGCGCTTGGCGTCGTCGGCGTGGAAGACGACCTTCCCCGTGGCGGCACCCGGCCCGGCGGGCAGGCCGGTGGCCAGGAGCTTTCCCTCGGACTCCGCCCGGCGCAGCTCGTCGGGGGAGAAGATCGGTGCGAGGAGGTGCTCCATCGCGTCGGCCTCGATCCTGGTGATCGCCGTCTTCTCGTCGATCAGCTTCTCGTCGACCATGTCGGTGGCGATCCGGATCGCGGCGAGGCCGGTCCGCTTCCCGTTCCGGGTCTGCAGCAGGAAGAGCTTCTTCCGCTCGATGGTGAACTCCAGGTCCTGCATGTCCCGGTAGTGCTGCTCGAGCTTGTGGGCCACGTCGAGCAGCTCCCGGTACAGCTCCGGCATGACCTCCTCGAGGGCCTTCTGCTCCGGCTTGGCCGGATCCTTCTGGGCGACGGAGATCGGCTGCGGCGTCCGGATGCCGGCGACCACGTCCTCTCCCTGGGCGTTGACCAGGTACTCGCCGAAGATGTGGGGCTCGCCGGTGGCCGGGTTCCGGGTGAAGGCGACGCCGGTGGCGCAGTCCTCGCCCAGGTTGCCGAACACCATGCACTGGACGTTGACCGCCGTGCCCCACTCGGAGGGGATGTGGTACATGCGGCGGTACTCGATCGCCCGCGGGTTGTCCCAGGAGCGGAACACCGCCGCGATCGCGCCCCACAGCTGCTCCTGCGGGTCCTCGGGGAACGGCTTGCCCGTCCGCTCGAGCACCAGGGCCTTGAACTGCTTCACCAGGTCCGCCAGGTCCTCGGCGGAGAGCTCGGTGTCGTCGGCCACCTGGCGCTCTTCCTTCTTCTTCTCGAGGAGCACCTCGAAGGGATCCCGCTCGGTCTTCGTGAGCGGCTTCATCCCGAGGACCACGTCCCCGTACATCGCGACGAAGCGGCGGTAGGCGTCGAAGGCGAAGCGCCGGTCCCCGGAGACCTTCGCCAGCCCCTCGACGGTCTGGTCGTTGAGCCCCAGGTTGAGGACCGTGTCCATCATGCCGGGCATCGAGACCCGCGCGCCGGACCGCACCGAGACGAGGAGCGGGTTCTCCGGGTCGCCGAACTTCTTGCCCATCAGCTCCTCGAGCCGGGCCATCCCGGCGGCGACCTGCTCCTCGAGCCCGTCCGGGTACTTCCCGCCGGTCCGGCTGAAGTACGCGCAGACCTCGGTGGTGATCGTCATCCCCGGCGGGACCGGGAGCCCGAGCCGCGCCATCTCGGCCAGGTTGGCGCCCTTGCCGCCGAGGAGGTCCCGCATCTCCGCGGACCCCTCGGCCGTCCCGCCACCGAACAGGTAGACCCACTTCTCGGCCATCGTTCCGTCTCCTTCGCGTGCGGCGTCCCGGGCCCGCTCAGCGGGGGGACGCGTCCTCTCGGTCTCCTTCCACCACGATCTCGGCGAGGTCGGCCACCTCGTGGGCGCGGGCCGCGAACCGGGCGAGCAGCCCGAGGCGCGCCCGCCGCGCCGTCTCGTCGGGATCGAATACCAGGATCTCGTCGAAGAACCGGTCGACCACCGGCCGGAGCCGGGCGATCGCCCGCAGCCGTTCCGCGTAGCCGGGGCCGGCATCGCCTCCGCCGGCTGCCCGCTCGAGTTCCTCCACGGCGGCGAGCAGCTCCCGCTCGGGGCCGGGTGTCCCGGGGGCCGTCCCCGCCAGGGCCGGGTCGATCGTCTCCCCCTTCTCGCGGGCCTGGGCGAGGATGTTCCGCACCCGCTTCGCCGCCGCCGCGAGGGCGAGGAAGTCCTCGCTGCCCCGGATCTCGGCGAGGGCCGCCAGCCGCCGGAACATGTCGTGGATCCGCAGGGAGTCCGGCCCGAAGAGGGCGGCCACCGCCGCGATCTCGTCGTAGCGCGCCCCCCGGCGCTCGGCGATCGAGCCGAACCGGTCGAGGACGAACGCCGCGAGCCGCGGCACCGTTTCCTCCGCCCGGTCCCGCAGGTCGGGTCCGAGCTCTCCCCCCGCGTACCCGGCGACCGCCTCCCGGAGGACCGGCGCCAGGTCGAGGTCCGGCTCGGCCTCCGCCAGGCGCACCAGGGCGAGTCCCGCCCGCCGCAGGGCGAACGGGTCCCGGCTCCCCGAGGGGACGAGACCGACGGCGAACCCGCCGGCCAGGGTGTCGAGCCGGTCGGCGAGGCCCAGCAGGCGCGCCACCCGGGTCGGCGGGAGGTCTCCCTCGGCGCCGGCCGGCTCGTAGAGGTGGTAGATCGCGGTCGCGACCTCTTCCTCCTCTCCGTCCGCCCGGGCGAGGAGGCCGCCGGCCACTCCCTGCAGCTCCGGGAACTCCCCGACCAGGCCGGTGACCAGGTCGCAGCGGCACAGCCGCGCCGCCCGGTCCAGGGCGTCCCGCTCCCCGGCCGGGAGTCCCAGGCCGCCGCCAACCAGGTCGGCGAGGCGCGCCACCCGCCGGGCCTTCTCGGCGAAGGTCCCCAGCTCCCGGTGGAACACCACCCCCGCCAGCTCCTCGAACCGGTCGGCCAGCTTCCGCTTCCGGTCCTCCCGCCAGAAGAAGAGCGCGTCCTCCAGCCGCCCGGAGACGACCCACTCGTGGCCGCGGCGGACGTGTCCCTCCGGGTCCTCCGGGACGTTGACCGCCACGGCGAACGCCGGGAGCGGCCCCGCGTCGCCCGCGACGAGGAACGCCTTCTGGTGGTGCCGGAGGCACGTCCGGAGCACCTCGGGGGGCAGCTCCCGGGGGAACCGCTCGTCGAACGCCCCGGCGAGGGCCCCCGGGAACTCCACCATGTCGGCGACCTCCTCGAGCAGTTCCGGGTCCTCGACGATCCGCCCCCCGGCGCCGGAAGCGGCCTCCGCGAGGGCGGCGACCAGGCGTTCGCGCCGCCGCGCCGGATCGACCACCACCCCGGCCTCCCGGAGAAGGTCCTCCCAGGCATCCGCCGCCGGCACCCCGTGGGGGCCGGGGCCGAGGGTGCGGTGCCCGCGGGTCTCCCGGCCGGCCCGCACTCCGAACAGCTCCAGCGGAAGGACGTCCTCGCCGTGGAGGGCGACGATCCAGTGGACCGGCCGGACGAACCGGAACCGGCCGTCTCCCCAGCGCATCGTCTTGGGGAACGACATCCGCGCGACCGGCCCCGGCAGCTCCCGCGCGAGGATCTCCCCCACCGGCTCGCCGCCGCGGCGAACCCGGAGCGCGGCGTACTCGCCCCGGGGCGTCTCCACCCGCTCGAGGGCGGAGGCATCGACACCGTGCTTGCGGGCGAACCCCTCCGCCGCCCGGGTCGGCTTCCCGTCCGCGTCCCACGCGGCCCGCGCGGGCGGCCCGGTGAGCGTCTCCTCGCGCACCGGGGAGGCCGCCGCCGTCTCCCGGACCCGCACGGCGAGCCGTCGCGGGGTCCACAGGGCCTCGACCTCCCCGTGGGCGATGCCGGCCCGGTCGAGGACGTCGGCGACGATCCGGGCGAGGTCCGCCGCCGCGCCGGGCAGCATCCGCGCGGGGATCTCCTCCGTTCCCAGCTCCAGGAGCAGCGTGGCCCGCTCGCTCACGATCCCGCCTCCTCGTCCCGTCCCTCCCCGGCCGCGAGCCATGCCTTCGCGCACGCGACGGAGAGCCGCCGGATCCGGCCGATCAGTTCCTGGCGCTCGGTCACCGAGAACGCCCCCCGGGCGTCGAGCACGTTGAAGAGATGGCTCGCCTCGAGGGCCCGCTCGTACGCGGGCACCAGGTACGGTCCGCCCTCCGCCTCGAGGAGCCGCCGCGCCTCCCGCTCGGCCACCTCGAACTGCCGGCGATGCTCGTCCACGTCGGCCAGCCGGAAACACCAGGCGGACTGTTCCCGCTCGGCCCGGAGCCGGAGCGCACCATAGGGGACGATGCCCCCCTCGTGCCAGTCGGCCCGGGCCCAGGGGATGTCGAAGATGTTCCGGATATCGTTGATGAACATGCAGATCCGTTCGAGCCCGTAGGTGAGCTCGACGGGAATCACCCGCAGGTCGACGCCGCCCATCACCTGGAAGTAGGTGAACTGGCTGATCTCCATCCCGTCCATCGTCACCTGCCAGCCCACCCCGGAGGCCCCGAGGGTCGGCGACTCCCAGTTGTCCTCCTCGAACCGGATGTCGTGGACCCGGGGATCGATCCCCATCGCCTCGAGGGACGCGAGGTAGAGGTCCTGGACGTCGGCCGGGGACGGCTTGAGCACCACCTGGTACTGGAAGTGCTTGTAGACCCGCATCGGGTTCTCGCCGTAACGGCCGTCGGCCGGGCGGCGGGACGGCTGGCAGTAGGCCACCCGCCACGGGTCGTCCCCGAGGCTGCGGAAGAACGTCTCCGGGTGCATCGTCCCGGCCCCTACCTCCATGTCGTAGGGCTGGTGGACGACGCAGCCCCGCTCGCTCCAGAACGCCGAGAGGGCGGCGATCATCTCCTGGAGGGTCATCTTCGGGTTCATTCGGTCACCTCGTCGGCCTCCGGGGCCCGGGGCCAGGAAGCGAGGGCGCGCAGCGGGCGCCCCAGGAAGGCCCGCACCAGGCGGGGCAGGACGTCGGCGAGGGAGCGGGCCGCGGCCGGCGGGGCCTGCGGCACCCGGTCCGGCGGAAGGTGACGCGCGGCGACCAGCCAGCGGACCGCGTCCACGGAGAGCCGCCCGGCTCCCGCCGGCGCGTGTTCCCCGCAGAAGGCTCCCTGCTCCGGCACCACGTGGACGTCCCGGCCCGCGAGGGACGCCCCGCAGGTCCCGCAGGCGTCGAGGTCGGGGAAGAGCCCGGCAAGGAGCAGCGACCACAGTTCCGCGTAGCGGCAGCAGGCCCGGGGATCCATGCCCTCCGCGAGGGCGGCCAGCGCCGACCGGAGCAGGCGGAAGAGCCGCGGGTCGTCCTCCCCCTCCCGGGCGAACCCGAGCGCGAGTTCGAGCAGGTGCGCGGTCGCCCAGTACCGGTCGAGGGGCTCGGGCCGCGGCGGCGGCGCGATCACCCGGGACTCCTCGAGCAGCGGCATCGTCTCGCCCCGGCGTGCCCGCCAGCGCACGGCCAGGATCGCTCCCGGTTCGTGTCCCCCGGGGAAGCGCCGCCGGGAACGCGCGGCCCGTGGAGCGAAGGCGACCATGCGCCGCCCCGCGCTCGTCAGCAGCGTGACGACGCGGTCCGCCTCTCCCGTCGGGCGCTGGTCCAGCACGATCGCTTCCTCCTCCCCGCGCCTCATCGCACCAGCGGCAGGAGGACCCAGGTGGCCAGCAGGAAGAAGATCAGCGAGCCGACGGCGTCGGTCGACGTCGTCACGAAGGGAGTCGTCGACACCGCCGGGTCGAAGCCCAGCCGGTGAAGCAGGAGGGGCATCGAGGCCCCCATCACCGTCGCGAACATCATCGAGAGGGCCAGCGCGACGCCGATGGTCGCACCGGTGAGGAGGGCGGCCCGCGGGTCCGGGGCGAACCCCCGCCACCAGAGCATCCCGAAGCTGGCGCCGAAGAGCAGCACCCCGTAGAGGAACCCCAGCAGCCCGGCCGTCCCCAGCTCCCGCAGGAGGGTCCGGACGTACTCTCCTTCCTTGACCCGGCCGGTGGCGATTCCCCGGATGATGACGATCGCCGACTGGTTGCCGGTCGTTCCCCCCATCGCGAGAACGATCGGCACGAACGCGGCCAGGCCCACCATGTGTTCCAGGGTGCCCTTGAAGGACCCGATCACCGCGCCCGCGAGCAGGTCCCCGATGAAGACCGCCAGCAACCAGGGGGAACGGATCCGCGCGGACTTGAAGACCGACGGCTCGATCCGCTCCTCCTCGCTGGTTCCGGCGAGGCGGTAGAAGTCCTCCGTCGCCTCGTCGCGCAGCACGTCGATGACGTCGTCGATGGTGACGACGCCAGCGAGCCGGCCCT
>JAMOQA010000399.1 GCA_027064265.1 Acidobacteriota bacterium | reverse complement strand
AGGTCGTACTTGGCGGCGACCCGGGCAACCTCTTCCTGGTCCGTGTCGGTCCGCACCGTGACCAGGTCGGTGTTCATGATCTCGTGGAGCCGGACGGTCGGCGGATGGAGCAACAGCTCGCGCAGCGAGAGGACGCCGACCAGGTGGTGCCGCTGGTCGACGACGTAGAGATAGAACGACATCTCGACCCGGCCCCGCTCCTGGATCGTGCGGATCGCCTCCTCGACGGTCATCGTCTCGGGCAGGGCCAGGACGTCGGGCGTCATGATGCGCCCGGCCGTCTCCTCCTCGTAGATCAGGAGCTGCTCGACCGCCGCCTTCTCCTCGGGCTTCATCCGCTCGAGGATCTCGGCGGAGAAGTCCTCCTCCAGGTCGGCCAGGAGGTCCGCCGCGTCGTCGTCGGCGCACTGCTCGAGGAGGCGGGCCGCCCGGTCGGGACCGAGGCGGCGCAGCAGGGCGGGCCCCTGCCCCTGGGGCAGTTCCACGAGCAGGGAAGCCCCGAGCTCCGGGTCCTTGTCGGCGAGGAACTGGAAGAGCCGGAACTGCTCCTGCTCGGTCAGCTCGTCGTACAGCGGCGGGAAGTCCTGGGGCCGGACCTTGGTCAGCAGCTTGCGGAGGTTCACGAGGGCCGACCGCCGCAGGAAACGGCGCAGCGACTCCAGGAAGATGGCCTGGCGGCGGTCGAGCGGCATGCGGAAACCCTCCCCTGCGCCCGGGCGGACGCAAGTGCATCATTCTACAGGAAACCTGCCCGACCGGCGGGGTCAGGGATCGAAGAGCGTCCCCGGCGCGTCCCGTTCGTCCGCCGCACCTTCCGGCGTCTTCTCGTCGGTCCGCGGGGAGGGTCCGTCGTCCCCCGCGGCGGCGCCCGGGAGCCCGACGAGGAACTCGTCCAGCTCGGCGCGCAGGCCGCTCACTTCCTCGCGGGCGGCCGTCAGCTCGTCCAGGAGACGCTCCCGGAAGAGCGTCGTCTCCTCGAGGACGCGCTCCGCCCGCTCCCGGGCGGACGCGGCCTCCTCGCGCAGGGCGTCGGCCTCCTCCCGGGCCCGGCGGGACGCCTCGCGCTGCTCCTCTTCCCGGGCCTCCCGTTCCTCGACGAGCCGCCGGACCTCCTCGGCGAGCCGATCCCTCTCCCCGGCCAGGGTCTCGACCTCCGCCGCAAGGCGATCCGTCTCCTCCCGGCCCGCGGCGAGCTCTCCCGCGAGGCGGTCCCGTTCCTCCCCCACCCGGGCCAGCTCCGCCTCGAGGGAGGCGATCCGGCCGAGGAGTTCCGGGACCCGCGCCGCCTGGGAGAGGGCCTTCTCCCGGGCGGCCCGTTCCGCCGCGAGGATCTTCTCGAGGGAGGCGATCCGCTCCTCGAGGGCCGCTTCCCGCTCGCGGGCCGCGTCCCGTTCCCGGGCCCGGTCGTCGGAGACGCGGCGCGCGACCTCTTCCGCCTCCCGGACCCGCGCCTCGAGGCCGGCGATCTCCTCCCGCGCCCGCTCGAGGGCTTCCCGGGTCTCCCCGAGCTCCCGCTCGAGGCGCCGGACCCGGGCCGCGGAGACCTCCGCGG
>JAMOQA010000398.1 GCA_027064265.1 Acidobacteriota bacterium | reverse complement strand
GGCCCGTGCCTCCGCCTCCGGGCCCGGCAGGGGGACCGCGTCCCACTTCAGGTTGCCGACGGGGCCGAGCCGGTCTTCCGGGAGACCGAGGCGGAGGAGACGTTCCCGGTCCGCCTCGCTGCCCGGGGCCACCAGCCGAAACCGGGCGAGGGCCGGGCGGTAGATCCCCCGGAGCCGCCGGTACCGCTCTTCCCGCTCCGGCGCCAGCCGGGCGGAGACCAGGGCGGCGGGCACGCCGTCCTTCCCGAGGAGGGCGAGCCGCCGGGGCCAGATCTCCGTCTCCACCACCACGTGGAGGGAGGGCCGGGTGGCCGAGAGGAAGCGCCGGAGAGGGCCGGTCGCATCCAGGGGTGCGAGGCGGGCGAACCGGGTGAGGCGGGTCGCCCGTGTCTTCCCCGTGCGGGTCTGGGCCGTGACCAGGACCCGCAGGTCGGGCCGGCGGGCTACGAGTTCCCGGACGAGGGGCTCGAGGGCGGCCACCTCGCCCACCGACGCCCCGTGGAACCACGCGAGGGGACCATCCCCGGGAGGGAGCGGCACGTCCCCGAGGACCAGGCGCTCCCGGAGATCCGCCCGGTCCGCCTGCCCCCGCGTGGCGAGGAGGCCGCGGCCGAAGAGGGTGGCGATCCCGCCGATCGCCCGCCAGGCCGCGCTCCAGGCGCCCTCCACGAGGCGTCGCGTCATCCCCGGCGCATTCCCGTCGACAGGGGGTTCAGGGCCGCCCTGCCGATGTTGAAGTTCGCCGCCGGCCGGCCCATGATGGGGAGAACCCACCCACCCCTCGCAGGGATCCCGTGCAGGATCCGGCGGATCGAGAGGGAGCGGGCGCCCCCCGCCCGGGCCCGTCCGCGGAGGTGAACAGCGATGATCGAGAAGATCGGCGTCATCGGTGGAGGCATGATCGGCGGTGTCCTCTGCCAGGAGATCGCCCGGCGGCGTCTCGCCCGGTCGGTCGGCCTGGTGGACATCATGCCGCCGGACCTCGCCAAGGGGAAGTGCCTGGACATCGCCGAGGGCAGCCCGGTGATGCGCTTCGACGTCAGGATGGAGGGCTCGAAGACCTACGAGGTCCTCGAGGGAGCCCAGCTGGTGATCAACACCGCCGGCGTGCCCCGGAAGCCGAAGCCGGACGGCACCCTTCCCACCCGCGAGGAGCTGCTCGAGACGAACCTCAAGATCACGAACGCGGTCGGCGCGGGCATCAAGGAGTACTGCCCGGACGCGATCGTGATCTCGATCGCCAACCCGCTGGACGCGATCGTCTATCGCCTGAACCAGATCCTGGCGCCCCCCCGGGGCCGCCTGATGGGGATGGCCGGTGTCCTCGACTCGGCCCGCTACCGCTACTTCGTGGCCGAGGCGGCCGGCGTCTCCGTCGAGAACGTCGAGGCCCTGGTCCTCGGCGGGCACGGCGACACGATGGTCCCGATCCGCTCCGCCTGCCGGATCGCCGGGCTGCCGGTGACCCAGTTCCTCGACGAGGAGACGCTGCAGAAGCTGGAGGAGCGGACCCGCAAGGCGGGCGGCGAGGTGGTCAAGCTGCTCGGTTCCGGCTCCGCCTTCGTCTCGCCGGCCTGGTCGGCCCTCGAGATGGCCGAGGCGATCCTCTTCGACAAGAAGAAGATCGTGGCGGTCTCGGCCCTGCTCGACGGGGAGTACGGCGTCTCCGGGCTCTTCATCGGCGTCCCGGCGATCCTCGGCCGGAACGGCGTCGAGAAGGTCCTCGAGATCCCGCTGACCGACGACGAGCGCAAGGGGCTCGACGTGTCGATCGAGGCGGTCAGGAAGACGTGCGCCGAGGTCGACGCGATGATCCAGAAGATGTGACCCGGACGGGGGGGAGGGAAGGCCCTCCCCCCCGCGTCTTTCCTCCCGAGGAGTCCTGCCGATGCGCGGAACGCGA
>JAMOQA010000397.1 GCA_027064265.1 Acidobacteriota bacterium | reverse complement strand
GTGCCTTCAGGAGCGGGAGGGCGTGGCGGAGAGTTCGCCCATCTCCTCCAGGACGCGGAACAGCTCGGGCGGCCGGAACGGCTTCGAGAGGTAGGCATTCGCCCCGGCGGAGAAGCACGCGTCCCGGTCCTCGCGCATCGCGTGGGCGGTGAGCGCGACGATCGGAACCGGCTCGGCTCCCAGCCCCCGCTCCAGTTCCCGGATGCGACGCATTGCCGTGAGCCCGTCCATCTCCGGCATCTGGATGTCCATCAGGACGACGTCGAAGCGACCCGGCGCGAATGCCGCGATGGCCTCGATGCCGTTCTCCGCGGTCACGGTCCGGTGTCCCCACCGCTCGAGCATCCTGAGCGCGAGCTTGCGGTTCACCGGGTGATCCTCGACGAGCAGGACCGAGAGCGGCCGTCGCGGCACGAGGTCGCCGACGCCACGCCGCGCGGCGCTCCCGGCGGCGATCCTCTCCTCGTCGACGACGGTCGCCGCCACCTCGAGCCGGAGCGTGAACTCGAACGTGCTCCCCTTCCCCGGCTCGCTCCTCACCCACATGTCCCCTTCCATCAGCTGGACGAGGCGCGAGGAGATCGCGAGGCCCAGGCCGGTTCCACCGAACCGCCGGGCCGCGGAACTGTCCGCCTGCTCGAACGCGGCGAAAATCCTGCCGAGTTTCTCCGGCCTGATCCCGATCCCGGTGTCCTCCACCTCGAAGTGCACGAGCACGCCGCTGCCGTCCATCCCCTCGGACCGTACCCGCAGCTCGACGTACCCCTCCTCGGTGAACTTGACCGCGTTGCCGACCAGGTTGACCAGCACCTGCCGCAGGCGGACCTGGTCGCCGACGAGACGGGCGGGGAGATCCGGATCGATCGAGGAGCGGAGTTCGAGCCCCTTCTCCCGGGCCCGGTAGACGAACGGCCGGAAGCAACCGTCGATCAGCTCCCGCAGGTCGAACGGTGCGGGCACCAGCTCCATCTTCCCCGCCTCGATCTTCGAGAGATCGAGGATGTCGTTGATCAACTGCAGGAGCGTCTCCGCCGACTGGCGAACCGTCTCCAGGTATTCCCGCTGCTCGTCCGAGAGCTCCGTGGCGAGGGCGAGCTCCGTCATCCCGAGGATCCCGTTCATCGGGGTCCGGATCTCGTGGCTCATGTTGGCGAGGAACTCGCTCTTCGCCCGGCTCGCCTGCTCGGCAGCCTCCTTGGCCTGCTGCAGCTCGCGGGTCCGCTCCTCGACCCTCGCCTCCAGCTCGTCGTGGGCCCGCTGGAGCATCCGGTCGCGCTGCTCGATTCGCTCGAGCATCTGGTTGAACGCGCGCGCCAGGGCTCCCACCTCGTCCGTCGCGTCGACGGAGGCGCGCACGGAGTAGTCCCGATGCTCCGCCACCCGCTCCGCCAGGGCGGCCAGCTCGGTGACGGGGCGAACGACCCCGCGCAGGAGGGGAACGCCCAGCAGGAAGGCGGACAGGCCGGCGGCCACCATGAAGAGCAGCACGGTCCAGAGATCGCGCAGCAGCTCCGGGAGAAGGTCGACGAGCCGCGCGCGGATGACGATCGCCCCCAGCGGCTCACCGTGGAGCATCGCCGGCCGGCGGACGGTGACCGTGTCGAGGGACTGCCAGGCCACCTCCGGACCGGTGCCAACCACCCCGTCCCCCAGTGCCCCCGCCTCCCGCTCCCAGCGGGCGAACTCCCGTCCCTCCGCGTCGAGGACCGCCGCCGCCTGCACCCGCGGAATCGCCGCCAGTGACGCCAGGGTGTCCCGGGCGGCCTGCGGGTCGTCGAAGGCCAGGGCCGCGGTCACGTTGACCGCCACGAGGTCGGCGACGGACACGAGCTGGTGGGACGCCCGCGTGCGGTACGTCGTGAGCTGGTGGACGACGTGGGCGACGGCGGCGAAACCCAGCGCCAGGCC
>JAMOQA010000396.1 GCA_027064265.1 Acidobacteriota bacterium | reverse complement strand
CCTGAGCTACGCCATCGGGAACTTCTCCCGGGAGCCGATCTGCGGGATCACTCCGGCGGAGGCGATGCTTCGCCTGCGCGACCTGCCCGGTGGACCGCTCCCGTGGCTGGTCGACCGGGGGAAGGACGGCGGGACCGCGGACCCCGGGACCGGTGTCCGACCCTGGCCGGTCCAGCCGATCGTCGCCGGCATCCGGCGCTCGACCCTTCCGGTCCTCGCCGCACGGCTCGAGGGGCTCGACCTGCCCATCGCCGGAGTTCCCGTCCTCGCCGGCCGGCTCGCCCCGGGGGAGGGCACGGCCGGGGACGCGACGCCGGCCCTCTCTCCGGGGGATCCGGTGGCCGTGCTCCTTTCCTGGGGCGACCTCGTGCTGGGCGCCACCGGTACCGTCACCTGGCGCGACGGCGACGAACTGCTCGCCTTCGGGCACCCGTTCACCGGGGCGGGCCGCAGCGGTCTCCCGATCGCTCCGGCGGAGATCGTCTGGACCGTCGCCTCCGAGCTCTCGTCGTTCAAGATCGCCAACATCGGCACGCCGGTCGGCCGTCTCGACCAGGACCGCCTGACCGGGATCCACGGCCGGGTGGGAGATCCTCCGCGGGGGCTTCCGATCACGGTGGCGATTCGGCGACCGGATCGACCGGAGGAGACCCGGCGGGCGTTCGTCGTGCGCGATCCACGTTACGTCGCGACCCTGGCGGGCCAGGTGATCCTCCCGACCCTGGTCACCGACGTGATCGGCGCCGAGAGCGAGGAGGCGTTCCGGGTGCGCACGGTGGTGCGGCTCGAGGACGGCCGGGAGCTCGTCGCCGAGCAGGGTGCCTCCTCGCCCCGGGGGGTCGGGGGAATCGGCGCGGACCTCGCCCGCCTGCTGGCCCGCCTCGTCCGGCCTCCCCTCCCGGTTCCCGGGATCGAACGGATCGACGTGACGGTCTCGACCGTGGAGCCGGAAGGGGGCTGGCGGGTGGCCGGGATCGTCCCCGACCGGCTCGTCGTGCGGGCCGGGGAACGCCTGCGGGTGACCGCCAGGCTCGAGGGGACCCGGGGCCGGCGCCGAACCGAGACCCTGGAGCTCACGGTCCCCGAGAGCGCGCTTCCGGGCGGCTATACCCTGTTCGTCGGCTCCGCCCGGGAGCTCGCGGGGAAGCTCGGTTCCCTCGCGGAGGCGCGGCGCCGCACGGCGCGCACCGCCACGGACTACCTGGATGCCCTCGCGGACCAACCGTCGAACCTGGACCTGGCAGCCCGCCTGGTCCTGCCCGCCGAGGGAATCGTCGCCCGGGGACGGACCTATCCCGCCCTCCCGGGGACGGCCCACGTCCTGCTGCGCACCGGGCCGGGAGCGGGACCCCTCTTCCGAGCCCGCTGGTTGCCGGTGACCGGTACCTCTTTGCGGCTCGATCGGCCGGTGGCCGACGTGGCGAAGACCGCGATCGAGATCGTTTCCGCCGAGGAGACCGCCCGATGAAGCCTCGACGTGCGCTGCCCCTGCTGCTGGCCCTCCTGTCGCTGTTCTTCCTCCCCGCGCGGGCCTCGTCCCCGGTCGCCTGGACCCGGGAAGGGGCGAGCTTCCGGGTCGGCACGTTCGAGGGGATGGTCGTCACTCCCTCCGGGTTCCTCGCCCCGGGGCCCGCGCGCACCGCCCACGAGGTCCCGGGAGGGACCCTCGCCTGGGACGTGCTCGCCGGAAAGGACGGCGACGTGTTCCTCGCCGGGGGCGCGGCGTCCGGGCTGTGGGTGCTCGGCCGGGACGGGTTCGCCGAGATCGGCGGCCTCGAGGGCGAACCGGAGATCCTCGCCCTCGCCCGTGGTCGCCGCGGCCGCGTCTACCTGGCCACCGGGCCCGGCGGCGCGGTCTATCGCCTCGACCGGGAACGGGAGGAGGCGATCGAGGTGTTCCGGCCCGAGGCGACGTACGTGTGGGACCTGCTGCCCACCGGGCGGGGAACGCTGCTCGTCGCCACCGGCCTGCCGGGGCGGGTCCTGGAGGTCGACCCGGAGAAGGGAACCCTGGTCCGTGTCCTCTGGGAGAGCCCGGATCCCCACGTCCGCTGCCTTGCCCGGGACCGGGAGGGACGGATCCTGGCCGGGACGGCCGGGTCGGGACTCCTCGTGCGCCTGGCCGGGGATGGCGGGGCGTTCGTGCTCTGGGACTCGCCGCGGCCCGAGACCGTGGCGATCGTTCCCGCCCCGGATGGCGGCGCCTGGGTGGCCTTCGCGGGCAAGCCCGGGGAAGCCGAGTCCGGGGGAACCGGGGAGCGTCCCCGCAAGGAGAACCGCCGGACGAAGACCGTCTCGATCACCGTCAAGCCGGCGGCGACGGCCGGCGAAGGAGACGACAAGGGCGGCGAGAAGGAAACCGGCCCTTCCCGCGCCGCGGAGCTGCCGGGCGGCGGCGGTGAGCTGGTCCATCTCCCGGAAGGGGGCGAGCCCCGGGTGGCGTGGAAGGACAAGAAGGAGACTCCCCTCGCCCTCGCCCCGGCGCCCGGGGGCGGCGTGCTCCTCGCCACGGGGACCCCGGCCCGGGTCTGGTGGTTCGACGAGCGGGAGCGGGAGGGGCTCTGGGACGAGCGGCCGGGGGCGAAGGCGTTCTCCGCCCTCGCCACGGACGGTGACCGGGTCCTGGCCGCGACCAGCCACCCGGCCGCCCTCCTGGTGTACGGTCCCGGTCCCGCCAGCCCGGCCCGCTGGACCTCCGACGTCCTGGATGCCCGGGTCCGCGCCCGCTTCGGACGGGTGCACGCGGTGACTTCCCGGGAGAGAACGGCGGACGTGCGGGTCCTCGTCCGGGCGGGGAACACCTCGGTGCCCGGGGAGGCGTGGACCGAGTGGATCCCGGTGAACGGTGCCGCCGGTCCTCCCGAGGTCCCGGGAGAGGCCGTTCGGCTCCCCCTGGCCCGCTTCTTCCAGGTGCGGGTCGAGGCGCGGGGAGAACGCCCCCTCTCGCCGACCGTGCGCCGCCTGGTCGCCCGCTACCGGCCGGTCAACCGGCCTCCGCGGGTCGAGAAGGTCGAGGCCCTGCCCCTGGGCGTGGCCTGGCGGCCGCTGCCGCCGCCGAAGGTGGCGAGCGGCGAGCGACCGGTGATCCCCCCGCCCCGGAACCCGGATGCCGCCCGGGCGCTCGGGAACGAGCCGCCGAAGTGGCGATCGAAGAAGGCCTGGGAACCCGGGGCGCTGACGATCCGCTGGAGTGCCCGGGATCCCGACGGAGATCCGCTGCGCTACGAGCTCGCCGCCTGCCGGGACGACGGCGGACCCTGCCGCGGCTGGCGCGTGCTCGCCCGGGACCTCGCACGCTCCTTCCACAGCTTCGACTCCCGCGACCTGCCGGACGGGACCTGGAGGTTCCGGGTCGTCGCGACGGACGAGGAGGCCAATCCCCTCGGCGAGGGACGGACCGCCGAGGCGGAGAGCGACCCGGTCGTGATCGATCACCGGCCACCGGAAATAGGGAACCTCTCCTGGGAGAAGGGCGCACCGGTCCTGGAGTTCGTCGTCGTCGATCCCGGGGGACGGGTGGGCCGGGTCGAGGTCTCGCTCACGCCCGGGAAGTGGCGGGCGCTGGCGCCCGAGGACGGCGTCGAGGACGGGGACCGCGAGGACTACCGTCTCGAGCTTCCCGCCGAATTCGGCGGAGACGGCTTCCTCGTGCGGGCGGTGGACGGGGCGGGGAACGCGACGACCCGCCGGGTCGCGGTGCCGGCCCGCTGAGTCAGAGCTCGCCCAGGTCGACCACCTCGACCTTCCCTTCCTGGAGCAGGGCGCGTCCTTCCGGGCTCTCCGGACGGATCGTCCGGGCGAGACGGCGGCCGATTCGTTCCTCGATGGCGAGGAGGCGCCCCGACGGCAGCCGCAGCGCCCGGTAGGTGAACCGGGGGGGCGGGTCGGCGGGCGGCGGAATCGGTCCGCTGCCGGTTCTCGGTCGGTCCATGGCCACCTCCGGAATCGTTCCCGGTCGTCCGGAGGATATCACCGCGGGGCGGTTCCAGGCGGTGACGGAATCGAGAGGCCCCCTCCCGGCGGGCAGCTCCAGGGCAGTTTCGCGGCGACGGCCGCGAGGCGCGCCGCCCCGAGGAGGGTGACCTCCCGCTCCCGGGCGAGCACGACCTGCAGGTCGAGGAGCGCTTCGAGGAGGGCGAGGAGATGGGGGCTCGCCAGGATTCCCCCCGCCACCGGGACCGAGAGGTCGCGGGGACCCGCGAGCCGGTGCGCCGCCCGGGCGAGCCCCTCGGCGAACCGCACGGGCAGCGGGTCGCCGAGGGCGAGACGCAGGGCCGCATCCCTGGCCGCGTCGACCGGCTCCCGGGGAAGGCCCGGCCCCTCTCCCGGCTCCTCGTGGACGACGAGTTCGAGGAGATCGGGGCCCCGGCGCGTCCCGGTGGTCCACAGGGGAGCGAGGCGGGCTCCTTCCGGGGGCCGTTCTCCCTTCCGCCGCGTGCGCATGGCGAACCCGGCGGTGCCCACGTTGAGCACCGGCTTCGTTCCCGCCGGGCCCGCGAGGCCCACGTAGGCCGCCTGCTGGTCGCCGACGAGGGCGAGAAGGGGCACGCCCCCCGGCGCCCCCGGCCAGGGGATCCAGCCGCGTCCGGCAAGGGTGGGCCGGACGGGCGGGAGAACCTCGAGGGAGAGACCGAGCGCGCGGGCCAGGTCGGAAGACCAGGCGAGCCGCTCCGCGTCGAGCAGGAAGGTCCGGTTGGCGAAGGTCGGGTCCGGCGCCGGCGTCTCGACGGCCAGGCGAGCCGCGACCCACGGCACCAGGGGCACGAGCAGGGCGTCCCGGGGCAGCGGGGTCTCCTCCCGGAGCGCCCTGGCGAGAAACCCCGACCACGCGGGGGCGGGCGGGAGGCCGGCGATCGCCCGCAGCTCCTCCGCCCGCGGGCCGAGTTCCCGGACCAGCGGCTCCGCCCGGCGGTCCTGCCAGGACACGGCCGGGGTCAGGGGGAGGAGATCCCCGCGGGCGGCCCACAGGCAGGTGGACCGCTGCCCGGTGACCGCCGCCGCCCGGGGCGTTCGGCCGGGTACCTGTTCCGCCACCCGCTGGAGCACCTCCCGGGCCGCGGCGAGGATCGCCTCCGGATCGTGCTCCACCCGCCCCGGCGCGGGCCGCCGGACCGGGGTCGGGACCGAGGCCCGGGCGACGATCCCGGCCGCCGGGTGGACGAGGGCGGCTTTCGTCGTCGACGAGCCCAGGTCGACCACGAGGAGGAGGTCCCCGGCCGGTGGCTCGACGGTCTCCCGGCTCCCGGGATCGTCTCCGCCGAGGGCTTCCCGGAGAGTGGGGAGGTCGTCGGTCACCAGCCGCTCGACGCCGAGTTCCGCGAGGCGGCGGGCCTCGGCGGGATCGTTCACGGTGTAGGTCCAGGTGGAAAGGCCCGCCCCCCGGGCCCGCCGGACCAGTTCCCCGTCCACCCGGAGCCGGTTGACGACGATCACCTCGGCGGCCGCGTCGACCGCGGTCGCCACCGGGTCCCGCGGGTCGCGGGATCGCCCGACGAACCCCGTGGCGAGCCGCGGAGCGCGGGCTCGCAGCTCCCGGAGGATCGCCGGGTCGTCGGACGTGACGACCAGTTCCTGGGGGGAGCGGGCCCGCTCGAGGGCGGCGAGGAGGCGCCCGGCCAGGTCGGCGGGCGGGATCCCCGGCGTGCTCTTCAGCTCGATGTCGAGGAACGTGCGCCCGGCCAGGATCGCCAGCGCTTCGTCGAGGAGGAGGAGCCGCTCGGCCGGGGCTTCCCGGAGGGGACGGGCCAGCAGCTCCCGGGCGGTCAGCTCGGCCGCGGCGCGCGTCTCGCCGGTGAGCCGCGCCGGGTCCGGGTCGTGAAGGACGACGAGAAGTCCATCCGCCGTCGGACGGGCGTCCAGTTCGACGGCCGGGGCGTCCGCCGAGAGCGCCGCCCGGAAGGAGGGACCGGTGTTCTCCGGGTGACGGGCGGGGACTCCCCGGTGCGCCACCAGGCGGGCCGGGAGAGGAGCGTCCCCGGGAAGGGGGACCAGGGTGCCGCGGAAGAGGGTCATCCGGCCTCCGGGAAGAGGGGTGGGGCGATCCATGTCCGGTCGCGTTCCCGCTGCCACCGTTCGAGTTCCCGCTCGCGGCGCCCGGGTCCCCAGCCCAGCTCGCCGCCCAGGAGGGCCAGGGCCGAGAGCGCCATCTCTTCCTCGTCGTCGCCGTTCCGCGCGATCTCGGGGAGGCGAAGCCGGGCGAGCACGTCCGCGAGGGTTCGCGCTCCCTCCTCGCGCACGGCATGGACCAGCTCCCCGGCGAGAGGAACCGCCCCTTCTCCCAGGGGGCGACGCGGATCCCCGCTCATCGGCGTCTCGACGACCTGTCGCCAGAGGGTGCCGAAGCGCCGGACGAGCCAGGTGGCCTGGACGGGATCCAGTCCCGCGGCCCGGGCCGCGGCGGTCTCGCCGGCCGCCGTGGCGACCGGCGAGCCGGGCAGGAGACCGGGTGGCCGTTCACCGGCCGGCGGGGGACCGATTTCCCGGGCGAGGTGGGTCGCGAGGCGGCGGGCCATCGGGCGATGGAGGGTCAGCTTGCCGCCCACCAGGTGAAGCACGGGGATCCCCTCGAGGCGTTCCACGACGACGCGGGCGCGCCGGGAGAGCCGGTCGGGGTGACCCGGCCCGGCGAGGAGGGGCCGCAGCCCGGCGAAGGCCGCGCGGGGCGGGACCGGGAGTTCCGGGAGCAGCCTGCCCGCGGCGATCGCGAGGTACCGCAGGTCCTCCTCCGGGGGGAGGATCTCGTCGGGAGCCCGGTCGTCGTCCACGTCGGTCGTGCCGAGGAGGAGTCCCCCTTCCGTCGGCACCGCGAGGAGCACCCGGCCGTCCGCGGGGTGGACCAGCACCGCCCCTCCTTCCGCGCGGGCGGGCCACAGGAGGTGGCTGCCCCGGGTGGGCCGCAGGAGGGGTCCGCGGGCAGGGAGCCCGAGCTGCCGCCGGGTCGCGTCCGCCCAGGGACCGGTCGCGGAGACGATCGCCCGCACCCGGCTCCGGGCGAGTTCGCCGGTCAGGCCGTCCCGCACGGTGACCCGCGCCCGCCGATCTCCCGCGGCCTCCACGCGGACGACCTCCGTGCGGGTCAGCAGGACCGCTCCCTCCCGGGCGGCGGCGACGGCGGTCAGCACGGTCAGGCGGCGATCGTCGGTGACCCCGTCGTAGAAGATGCGAACCCTCTCCGGGAGGAGGCCGGGCGAGAGGCCCGGGACCAGCAGGACGGCCTGGTCCCGCTCGATCTCCCGGGGCGGCGGCCAGCCCCGGCGGGGCCGGGCGAGCAGGTCGTACAGCCGCTCGAAGAGGGGAAGGAACCGGGCGGTCATGCCGGCCCCGGACCCCGGGGCCGGCAGCAGGAAGGGCACGGGCCGCACCAGGTGGGGCGCCTCGCGGGCCAGCTCCAGCCGGGCCGCGAGGGCCGCCCGGACCAGGCCGACTCGGCCCCCGGCGAGGTACCGGAGGCCCCCGTGGACGAGGCGGGTGGAGCGGCCCGAGGTGCCCCAGCCGGGATCGCGCCGCTCCACGACGGCGACCGACCAGCCCCGGCGGACCAGTTCCCGGGCGACGGCGCCGCCGGTGATCCCCGCCCCGAGCACGAGGACGTCGAACTCCCGGCCGTCGTATCGATCGAGGGGGGTCCTGGGCACCTGGCAGCCTCCGCGGCCTCCACGATAACCCAGGGGTGGCATGGCGCACCGTCTCGCCGGACATTCCCGGGCGTGAGGCGGTCTCGTACGTTCTTCCGGCTCCTCGTCGTGGTCGCCCTCGTGGCGGCCGGCGGCGGCAGCCGTGCCGACGGCCTCCGGGGCGCCACCTACAACACCGCCGGGTTCGGCGACCCGGGATCCACCGAGTGGAACGCCCTCGTGGCCGTGCTCGAGCGGGTGGACGCCGACGTGGCGGCGCTCGAGGAGATCCACGGCAGCGCCGACCTCGGGCACCTGGACGAGCTGGCGGCCGACGCCGGCTACCCGTACCACGCGGCCTCGGACGTCTCCGGGACACTCTCCGGGAACCTCCGCAATGGCGTGCTCTCCCGCCTGCCGATCGCCCGGACCGACTCCTGGTCGGCGGCGGAGCTCTCCGGGGACCCGGACGCGAACGACATCACCCGGGACATGTTCGTCGCCTGGATCACCGTGGACCCGGACCTGCACCCGTGGGCCTTCCTGGTCGTGCACCTGAAGGCGGGAACGTCGGACACCGACAGGTTCCGCCGGCAGGTGGAGGTGCACCGGGTGGTCCAGGCGATCGAGCGGATCCGGGAGGAAACCCCCGGATCCCCGATCGTCCTGCTCGGCGACTTCAACGAGGATCCCCGCAACGGGCCGTTCGGCAGCCCGGTCTTCGAGGAGCTGCCGCCCGACCTGCCGACCACCTACCGCCTGGGGGACGACATCGAGTTCCCCGTGGTCTACGACCCGTTCGTCACCCTGGAAGAGGCCGGGATGACGCTCCTCGATGCCTTCCACGAGGACGATCCCGACGACCCGATCACTCACCCCCCCACGTACCGGCGCCTGGATCTCCTGTGGCTCGAGGAGCACGGGAACGTCACCGGGACCGAGGTCTACGACGCCTGCGACGACAACGGCGTCGACGATCCGCCTCCGGGGTACTGGCTGCCGAAGGCGGGGGACCCGCTTCCCTGCGGGACCAGCGCCAACGCCTCGGACCACCTCGACGTCTTCGGCGAGTTCCTCCGGGCGGCGGTCGACGCCGACGGGGACGGCATCGACGACGGCGCCGACTGCGCCCCCCTCGACGGGCGCGAGGGGACGCCCGGGCCGGTGGCCGGCGTCCTCGGGCGGAAGACCGGGGGGGACGTCGCCCGGTTCACCTGGGATTCCCTGCCGACGGCCGACCGTTACGATGTCGCCCGCGGGTGGCTGGGAGACGCCGACGACGGCCGGTGCGTCACCGACGAGGATCCGGACCCGTCCGACACGGTGTTCGAGGACCCGGAGGTGCCCGCTCCGGGCACGGGCTGGCACTACCTCTTCCGCGGCGTGGACGACGGTTGCGGCGGGGCCGGGCCCTGGGGCTCGTCGGCGGCGGGGGAGGGCTGCCCCTGAACGGGGTGCGTGCTTCCCGCCGCCGGGGGCGGTATCTTCGGCGGCGATCGTCATCCCGGAGGTGAGCCCGATGAAGCGTTTCGCTGCCGTCCTGTCCCTCGTGTTCCTCGCGGCCCTCGTCGCCCTCCCGGCCCGGGCCGGCCGGAGGAAGACCGACGAGAAGGTGGCCGCCCTCGAGAAGCGGGTCGAGAAGCTCGAGAAGACCCTCGCGCAGCTCCAGGCGTCCCTCGAGGGGAGGATGGCCGAGCTCGAGAAGAAGCTGGCCGCCCGCTCGCAGGAGAAGAAGCCCGCCACGAAGAGGCAGGCGGCCGGCGTGCGCAACAGGGAAGCGGCCGAGAAGCTCCGGCAGGCCCGCGAGGCGATGGGCCGGAACGACCTCGCCCGGGCGAAGCAGCTGCTCGAGGAGCTGCGGCGCGACTACGCGGATACCCCCTCCGGCCGCCGGGCGATCTCCATGCTCGCCCAGGTGAACCTCGTCGGAAAGGACGCCCCGGACATCGCGGCGAAGGTCGTCCGCTGGTTCCGCGGGGAGGGACAGTTCCACCCGGAGAAGGCGAAGGCGACGATCGTCGTGTTCTGGGAGGTGTGGTGCCCCCATTGCCGGCGGGAGGTGCCGAAGCTCCAGGCACTCTACGAGAAGTACCACGACCGGGGCCTCGAGATCATCGGGCTGACCCGGCTCTCCCACGGGAAGACGCCGCAGGACGTGGAGAACTTCCTTGCCCAGAAGAACGTCACCTACCCGGTCGGCCAGGAGAAGGGGGAGCTCGCCAGCTTCTTCGCGGTTCGCGGCATTCCCGCGGCCGCCGTCGTCAAGGACGGCAAGGTGATCTGGCGCAACCATCCCGCCCGCATCACCGAGGAGATGATCGAGTCCTGGCTCCGCTGACCCCGCGTTGGTGGCCGCGTTTCGCGCGGCACGGGTCGAGCGCATCAAAGGAAGCCGTAGGGGCGCAGCGTGCTGCGCCCGTGCAGCGTGCTGCGCCCGTGTCGCCCGCAGGGCGACCATGATGGCGGTGCTGCGCACCGCACGGGTCCAGCACGCTGGACCCCTACGGGTCGAGCGCAACGAAGGTAGGGGCGCAGCGTGCTGCGCCCGTGCGCCGCGGAGCGGCGCCGGGTGTCGCGGGTGTCGCGGTCAGG
>JAMOQA010000395.1 GCA_027064265.1 Acidobacteriota bacterium | reverse complement strand
AGAGGCCCTCGGGCGGGCGGTCGTCTTCCGGCCCGGGGCGGTCTTCTGCCTCCGCTGCGGCCGGTCGGACTGCGAACACGCGGTGCCCCGGGGAAGCCGGGAGGTCTTCGCCGGGTACGGGCCGACCGGGACGCCCCGGTTCCTCGACCTGGGGCAGCTGCTCCTCGCCCGCCGGGACGAGCGGGTCGAGGACCTGTTCGCGGAGCGAGGCCGACTCGTCGTCCGGGAGATGCCCGGGGAGGATCTGCTCGGGGATCTCCTGCCCCCGTTCCGGGAGGAGCCGGAGCGATTCCGTCTTCACGGGCAGGTGGTCGCCGGCTGGTACCGGGTGCCCGACCGGACCGGCGCGCCCCGGGCCCTCGCCGTCTCCTTCCAGGTCGTCTCGGCGGGCCGACCAGGGCGGCGGCGCCTCGGGCTCAACGTCCTCGGCCGGGGACCGGACGGAGAGAGCCTGGAGCACCTGTTCGACCGGGTCGGCCGGATTCCCTGGCTGGACGCGGCCCGGTGGGCCCAGGACGTCCTCGCCCGGATCGAGCGGGACCAGCGGCGCCGCCGGGGCGGGAGCGAACTCCTCGACCGCCGGGTGACCGGCGTCCTCGCGGGCCTCGCCCGGCGCCTCGCCCGCCGGGAGCGGGCCCGCGCCCGGCGCACCCGCCACGCGGAACTCCGCCACGAGCAGGGGGACCGGCCGACCGAGATGGCGATCCTGGACCTCTCCCGCGCCGAGCCGGACAGGGTCTTCCGGGACGCCCGCCGGGGAACGTTCGTCGTCCTCGGGGAGCGGGGGCGGGCCCACGTCTTCAACGAGGAGGGCCGCCACGTCACGTCCGTCCGGTACGGCCCGGGCGCGGTGGAACGCCGCGTCGCCCGCGGGACCTGGCGGCCCGCGACCCCGGAGGAAGCGGCCCGGCTGCGCGCCCGGGTCGCCGGGGTGTCCCCGCCCGGAGAAGGGGGCCCCCGGGAACCGGACGCCCCGGGACGGGGCGGCATCTGACGGTTTCGTAACTTTTCTCGCCGGGGACTGGCCCCGGGTCGGCCGGGAACCTACGTTCACCCCGTAACCACCGCGAAAGGGCCCGGACGGGCCCGGGAGGACTCGTGATGTGGTGGCGTCGTGGTGAGAACGAGGTGAACGAGACGGGAACCAGCGCTCCCCCGGCCGGGCCGGGCATCGGGCCCTCGATCCCGGTGGCCGGCCAGCGGGGCAGGCAGGCGAGCACCATGCCCCCGCCGGCCCCGATGCCGATGACGGGGGGCAGCTTCATCATCGACGGGATGGGGACGATCCTCGCCTTCGACCGGGCAATGGAGCGGCTGACCGGCTGGGACGCCCTCGAGGTGGTCGGCAGGCCGAAGGATCTCGGTTTCTACGACGCCCCGGACGAACACGGCATCCGCCGCTACCGGCCCCGTCCCCTCTTCGAGGGACACCTGCCCCGCGTCGATCGCAGCCAGCGGATGACCCTGGTGCTCAACCGGAAGGACGGCGCCCGCCTCGAGGCGGAGGTGGTCGTCAGCCCCCTCGGCCCGAAGTCGAACCGGTACTCCGTGGAAATCCAGCGAATCGTCGCCCGGAACGCCCCGGTGACGCCGGGCGCCGAGCCCGGCATCGATCCGCTCACCCGCCTGCCCAACGCGCAGGTGTTCCGCGCCCGGCTCGAACAGGCCTGGGCCGCCGCCCGGGTCTCGGGTCGTCCCCTGGCGATGCTCCTGATCGACGTGGACCGGTTCGGACAGGTCAACGCCGCCCACGGGCGCGAGGAGGGGGACCGCCTGCTCAGGAAGCTCGCCGGCATCCTCCAGGCGACGGTGCGCCAGACGGACCTCGTCGCCCGGCTCCAGGAGGACGACTTCGCGATCCTGCTCGAGAGCACGGGCCGCGGGGACGCCCGTCACGTCGGCGGCAGGATCCGGAA
>JAMOQA010000394.1 GCA_027064265.1 Acidobacteriota bacterium | reverse complement strand
GTCGAGCATTTCGCGGATTCCGTAGGGGCGCAGCGTGCTGCGCCCGTGTCGCCCGCAGGGCGACCATCATGGCGGTGCTTCGCACCGCACGGGTCCAGCACGCTGGACCCTACGGCCGGGAGGACGTTCCCCCGGAGCGCCGGGGGTCAGCCGTTGAAACCGGCCTCGCCGAAGAAGTTGCCCCTGTACTGGGAGGCGTCCTCGCCGAAGGAGAGGACCTCCTCCCGGGTCACCAGGTAGGTGGCATGCTCGCCGTAGACCCGGGAGAAGTCGACCTGGCCCTCGTTCCCCTCCTCGTCGCGGAAGAGGAGCTCGGCCAGGTTCTCGCTGGCCGACGAGACGAGGGCGGCCCGGCAGACCGGGCAGCGGAACTCGACCCGGTCCCCCTCCTCGAACTCCAGCTCCGGCGCCTTCAGCACCTCGTAGTTCCCCGGCTGGGGATCGAGGAGCACGAGGCCGGTCCGGCCCCGGTTCGTCGCCAGCAGGATCACCTTGACGTTCGGGTTCAGGGTCGCCCGGCACTGGGGGCAGGAGTAGGTCCGCTTCATCGTCGTCCGCTCCTTCCGTCTCGGGTCCTCGTCACCGCGAACGTGGGGCCTCGTCCCGGTCGCGTCCACCCCTACTTCGGCAGCTCGCTCGCCAGGGCCCGGGCGTCCTTCGCCTCGGGGCTGTCGGGAGCCAGCTCGACGAACTTCTCGAAGTGGGCCCGGGCCTCCTTCAGCTTGCCGAGCCCGAGCAGGGCGTACCCGAGCTGCAGGTGAGCCTTCGCGTAGTTCGGGTTGATCTCGAGGGCCTTCTCGAAGGCGACCACCGCCCGCTCCCGGTCCGCCTTCGTCAGGTTGTCCCGGTTCATGATGGTGGCGCCGACGTTGTAGTAGAGCTTGTCGGCGTTCTCCGGGTCCTTCTCGGCGACCTTCTTGAACAGCTCCTCGGCGCCGGCCGCGTCCCCCTCGGCGGCCTTGATCTGGGCCATCTCCAGCATCGCCTCGGTGTCGTCGGGGATCGCCGCCAGCCACTTCTCGATGGCGTCCTTCACCTTGTCCTGCTGGCCCGCGTCCCGGTACGCCTCGACGAGCAGCTTGTGCACCCGGGCGTCCTCCGGCGAGAGTTCACGCTCCTTCTCGAGGTACGGGATCGCGAACTGGAGCTGCCCGGACTCCTGCATCCAGCGGGCCATCCAGAGCCGCACCCCCTTGCGCTCGGGGTCGAGCTGGAGGAGCTTCTGCGCTTCCCGCAGGGCCGCGCCGGTGTCGCCCGCCCGGCCCAGGGCCTGGGCCCGCTTCCAGAGGAGGTCGGCGTCGTCCGGGTTCTCGGCGAGGGCCTTCGCGTACTGCTCCGCCGCTTCCTTGAAGTTGCCGAGGGCCATCGCCTCGTCCCCGAGTTCCGCCGGGGTCATCTTCTTGCGGCGCTTCTCGGCGGCCTGGGCCCGGGCCTGCGCCGCCTTCGCCCGCTGCATCTGGGCGAGCTTCTCCTGGTAGTCCTCGATGCGGGCGACGGTGAACTCGACCGTCGCGTTGCCGCCCCGGTACTGGAGGACCGGCATCCGGTCCTGCTGGCCGGGCAGCAGGCCCTCGTACTTGTCGTCCTGCCAGATCTCGTGGCTCAGGCGGCGCGTCCGCAGGTGGAAGCCCCGGATGAACCAGGTGTCGGAATCGATGCCGATCCGGTAGCCGTCCTTGAAGAACTCGACCCGCGGGAAGACGAAGATCCCCTTGCGGTTCGTCTTGGCCGTCAGGGTCGCGCCGGTCCCCGTCGCCGGCTTCAGCCAGACCTTGATGCCGGGCACCGGGTTGCCCTCCTCGTCGTGGATCTTGCCCCACACGCCGGGCCGGCTCTCCCACAGGGAGAGCGCGCGGGCGGGCAGGACGGACGTGAGGGCGAGGGCGACGGCCACCGCCGCCGCGAGCAGGATCGTCAC
>JAMOQA010000393.1 GCA_027064265.1 Acidobacteriota bacterium | reverse complement strand
AAGAGACGCCGGCGAAGGAGCGCCCGTCGGGGATCCGGCCGCGCTAGCTCCGATCGAGGATCGCCGGGGCTAGTCGCCCACCGCCCAGCTCGCCACCGCCAGCGCCCGGAGGGACGCCTCCCGGGCGACCCGGGCGGCGTCGGCGTCCTCGGGGAGGGAGAGCTTCCCCGGCAGGGCGAAGAGCACGAAGCGGACGCGGTGGAGCAGCGGGCCGTCCTGGCGCGGCCCCGGGCTCCAGCCCGCGCCGCCCTGGCGGTTCGCCTGGGCCGCCCCGTCCGGGAGGCGCCGCACCGGGGGCAGGCCCGGGTCGAGCCGGCGCCGGGAGGCGGGGATGTTCCAGACCGCCCAGAACGGCTCCGCCCCGCCGGGGGCGTCCAGGTCGACGGCAACCAGGGCGAGGCTCACGGTGCCGGGCGGGGGAGCGCCCCACTCGAGCTCCGGGCTCGCCTCCATGCGCGCGGCGACGGCGAGCGCGGTGAACCCGCCGCCGGCGGGCCCCCCGGGCCACAGGGCGAACTGGTCCGCGGACGGGCGCAGGGACTCCTCCACCGAGCCCACCAGGGCGACGGCGACGACGAGGAGCAGGATCGGAAGACCGAGGCGCACGTCCATGGCACCCGGAAGGTACGGGGAAACCGCGTCCCGGCAAGGGACCCTCCTCCCTTCGCGGCAGCGAGAAGGTCGCTGGCCGCCCCCCCGGGGGCGGGCTATTCTCGGCCCATGAGCGAGGGGCGGGAACCGGTGGATCCGGGGGCGTTCGCGGTGCGCCGCGAGGTGCGCGACCTGCTCGCGCGCCTCCTGGGCCGCGAGGAGCCGACCCCGGACCGCTTCGAGAAGACCCTCGCCGCCCTCCGCCGGCGGCGGCGCATCGCCGTCCGCCAGCTCCTCCGCCTGCACCGGGAAGGCCGCGTCCGCGACGAGATCGTCGCCCTCGAGCTCCTCGGGCGCCTGGCCGAGCCGGAAGACCACCCCGCCCTGGCCGCCGTCGCGAACGATCCGGAAGCCCCCGAGTCCGCCCGGGTCGCCTGCGCGCTGGTCCTGCTCGGCCAGGACCGGGCGGGCCTCCTGACCGCGGCGGACATCTCCACCCGCATCCTGCGCTGGCAGGCCCGGTTCGTCGCCGACGAGCCGACCCTCCGCGCCCCCCTGGTCCGGCTCTACCTGGACGCCTCCCCCGAGGAGCGGGCCCGCTGGATCGCCCTCCAGGACCGGGAGCTGACCGAGCCGGAAGGACGGGCGGCGGTCTTCGAGATGCTCCTCGAGGTGGAGGAGGACCCGGACCTCAGGATCTTCCTCCTGGAAGGGCTCGCCCGGGTCCCCCACCCCGCCGTCCGGGCGGCGATGCGCCGGGTGCGGCCCCTCGACCCGGAGGAAGCCGACATCGTCACCGGGGCGCTGGCCGCCCTCGCGGCAAGTGCCGATCCCGAGACGGTCCCCGCCGGCTGGTCCGCCCGGGTCGGCTTCTGCGACGGCACCGGGAGCTTCCCCCTCCGGTTCGACTTCCGGCTGCCGGGGCGCCGCCCGAAGGCCGCCGTCTTCGTCGTCAACCTGCTGACCGGGGTGCGGGACGCCCTCCCCCTCACCGGCTCCGAGGTCGACCACTACGACGCCCTGGGTGCCGGAGGCGACGACGATGCCGACGGCGCGCCCCGCTCGCTGCTCTATTCCCTGCCCGTGCCCGAGGCCCTCGGCCTCCTGCTGACCGCCGAGCGCCGGGACGAGCAGGACGGCCGGGAGTTCCCCCTGGACCACGAGGCGGCCCGCCGCATCCTCGACCCCCTCGCCGACCTCCGGCCACGCCTCCCGGCACCGCCGGCGATCCCCCTCGACCCGGGCCTCCGCGACCGGTCCGCGGAGCTGCTGGAGCACCCCGGTTACACCGGGTGGTTCTACGACGCCGGGGACCACGAGCTCGACGACCTGCG
>JAMOQA010000392.1 GCA_027064265.1 Acidobacteriota bacterium | reverse complement strand
CCTCGAAGCGATGCTTCTGCTGGTCGGTCAGGACCGAGTAGACGAGGGCCTTGGTCTCCGCGGCGGTCAACGGAGGCATCTGCAGCGGCACCAGCTGCCCGTCGATGCGAATCTGCGGGGGCGAGTTCGTCGTGATGTGGAGGTCGGAGGCCCCCTGTTCGACCATCGTCTTGAGCAGCTGCTGCAGGGTCACCGCCACGGCACTCACCTCCCCCGGCACGCCGGCCGGCGCATCAGAACACGGTCTCCCGCACCACCTCGTCGATGGTCGTGATCCCCTGCTTGATCTTCTCGAGCCCCGACATGCGGAGCGTGAGCATTCCTTCCTCGACGGCGCGGCGCTTCAGCTCGAGGGCGGAGCACCCGGTGAGGATCATCTCGCGGATCTCCTCGGTGATCTCGAGCACCTCGAAGAGGCCGACCCGGCCCTTGTACCCGGAATTGTTGCAGGTCGGGCAGCCACGCCCCTTGTAGATCTTGACGGTCTCCGCCTCCTCGGGGCTGAACCCGATGTCGACCAGGGCTTTCGGCGGAACGTGGATCTCCTCCTTGCAGTCCTTGCAGATGCGCCGCACCAGTCGCTGGGCGCAGATCAGGTTGACCGACGTCGCCACGAGGAAGGGCTCGATCCCCATGTTCATCAGTCGGCTGATGGTGCTCGGCGCGTCGTTGGTGTGCAGGGTAGACAGAACGAGGTGGCCCGTGAGCGCCGCCTTGACCGCGATCTCCGCGGTCTCGAAGTCACGGATCTCTCCGATGAGGATGATGTTGGGATCCTGCCGGAGAAAGGCCCGCAGGGCCTCGGCGAACGTCAGGCCGATCGACTCCTTGGTCTGGACCTGGTTGATCCCGTGCAGGTTGAACTCGACCGGGTCCTCTGCCGTCATGATGTTCGTCTCCGGCGTATTGACCCGGCTGATCGCCGAGTAGAGGGTGTTCGTCTTTCCCGACCCCGTCGGGCCGGTGACGAGAACCATTCCCCAGGGCTTCAGGATCGCCCGCTCGAACTTCTCGAGGGACTCCGGCTCGAAGCCGAGCTTGGTCAGGTCGAGGGCGAGGTTCTCCTTGTCGAGGAGTCGCAGCACGACCTTCTCGCCGAAGAGGGTCGGCACCGTCGACACGCGGAAGTCCATCTCCCGGGGACGGCCGTCGATCCGCATCTTGATCTTGATCCGGCCGTCCTGGGGCAGCCGCCGCTCGGCGATGTCGAGCTTCGACATGATCTTCAGGCGGCTGATGATCGCGTCCCGCAGCTTGAGCGGCGGGTGCATGTACTCGTAGAGCACGCCGTCGATGCGCAGCCGGACCCGGAAGTCCTTCTCGTACGCCTCGATGTGGATGTCCGACGCCCCCTTGTTGATCGCGTCGAGGAGGATCCGGTTGACGATCCGGACCACCGGGGCGTCGGCGGAGAGCTGTTCGAGGCTCGAGGCGTCGATCTCCTCCTCGTCCGCCAGGACCTCGACGTCCTCCTCTTCCGGCGCGTTCTCCCACTCCGGCGGCAGGAAGTCCCCGTTGCCGCCGGCCCCCTCCTGTCCCTGGAAAAGGTCGATCTCTCCGCCGTAGCGGTGATCGATCGCCTCCCGGATGGCGAACTCCGAGGCGAGGACCGGCTCGACCTCGCACCCGGTACGGAACCGGATGTCGTCGAGGGCGACGACGTTGGTCGGGTCGGCCATCGCCAGCGTCAGGATGTTCGCCGTCTTGGTGACCGGGAATACCAGGTAGCGCTTCGCGATCTTCTCGGGGATCAGGTCGAGCAGGCTCGAGTCGATGTGCTCGTAGAGCGACCTCAGGTCGATGGCGGGGATGCCGTACTGCTCGGAGAGGAGATGGACGAGGTCTTCTTCGCTGACTGCTCCGGACTGGACGAGGTGGTAACCGATCTTCCCGCCTTCGTTCTTCTGGCGATCGAGGGCCTCCTTGAGGGCCTCC
>JAMOQA010000391.1 GCA_027064265.1 Acidobacteriota bacterium | reverse complement strand
GTACGGCCGCGAGCACGCGGCGATGGTCGCCGTCGTCATCCGCTACCGGCCCCGCTCGGCGGTGCGGGACGTCGGCTTCGCCCTCGGGCTTCCCCGGGAGACGATCGACCGGCTCGCCCGGGGGCTCCCCTGGCGGGGCGAGGTGACAGAGCGCCACCTGCGGGAAGCCGGCCTCGACCCGGAACGCCCCCCGGGCCGCCACCTGCTCCGCCTCGCGAACGAACTGCTCGATACTCCCCGCCACCTCTCGATCCACCCGGGAGGCTTCCTGCTCGGGGCCGACCCGGTCTCCACCCTGGTCCCGATCGAGAACGCGACGATGGAGGGGCGCACCGTCGTCCAGTGGGACAAGGACGACGTCAAGGCGATGGGCCTGTTCAAGGTCGACCTGCTCGGCCTCGGGGCGCTCACCCACCTGGACGCGTGCTTCGCCGCCGTCGAGCGGCACCACGGCCGGCGGCTGACGATGGCGACGATCCCCGCCCACGACGAGGCCACCTTCGAGATGCTGCGCCGGGCCGACACCGTCGGCGTCTTCCAGCTCGAGTCCCGGGCCCAGATGGCGATGCTCCCCCGGCTGCGGCCGCGGCGCTTCTACGACCTGGTGATCGAGATCAGCATCGTGCGTCCCGGGCCGATCACCGGCGGGATGGTCCACCCCTACCTGCGCCGCCGGGCCGGGGAAGAACCGGTGGATTACCCCCACGAGTGCCTGCGCCCGGTCCTCGAGAAGACCCTGGGCGTTCCCCTCTTCCAGGAGCAGGTGATGAAGATCGCGGTCCTCGCCGCCGGGTACACCCCGGGCGAGGCGGACCAGCTCCGGCGGGACATGGCCGCCTGGCGGAAGCGCGGGAACATCGAGCGCCACCGGGAGCGGATGGTCCGGCGGATGACCGCGCGGGGGATCCCGCGGGAGTTCGCCCTGCGGGTCTTCGAGCAGGTCCGCGGCTTCGGGGAGTACGGCTTTCCCGAGAGCCACGCGGCGAGCTTCGCGCTCATCGCCTGGGCCAGCGCCTTCCTCCGCCGCCACTACCCGGCGATCTTCGCCTGCGAGCTCCTGAACGCCCAGCCGATGGGGTTCTACGCGCCGGCGACGATCGTCGAGGACGCCCGGCGCCACGGCATCGTCGTCCGCCCGGTGGACGTGAACGCGAGTTCCTGGAACTGCACCCTCGAGGAACTCGACGGGCATCCCTCGCCGGAAGACGTCCCGCCGGGCCGGTGGACGGACGATCACCGGTTCGCGATCCGCCTCGGGCTGCGGCTCGTCCTCGGCCTCACCCGGGCCGGCGCGGACCGGCTCGTCGCCGCCCGGGAGGCGGGGGGCCCCTTCGTCTCCCCCGCCGACCTCGCCCGCCGGGCGCGGCTCTCCCGGGGCGACCTCGCGCGGCTCGCCGCCGCCGGCGCCCTCGCCTCCCTCGGCACGGGCCGGCGCGAGGCCCTCTGGACCGCCCCGGTCCTGCCGGAGCGGGTCGCCCGGCCCCTGCCCCTCCCCGGCGACGAGCCGGTCCCGGAGCTGCCGCCCCTCGACGCCGTCGCCGAGGTCCGCTGGGACTGGGAGACCCAGGGGCTGAGCCCCCGGGCCCACCCGGTGGAGGTCCTGCGGGAACGCCTCGCCGCCCTCGGCCTTCCCGACGCGGCCACCGTCCGGGAGACGCCCTCCGGGCGGCGCGTGCGCTACGCGGGGCTCGTCATCTGCCGCCAGCGCCCCGGCACCGCCAAGGGAACCGTCTTCCTCACCCTCGAGGACGAGACCGGTTTCGTCAACGTGATCGCCCGGCCCCGCACCTGGGAACGGTACGAACGCCTCGCCCGGGAGCACCCCTTCCTCGGCGTCACCGGCCGCCTCGAGGCCAGGGACGGGGTCGTCCACCTCCTCGCCGAGTCCTTCTGGATCCCCCGCCTCCCCGCCGCCTCCCCGGAGGACGCCCCGAA
>JAMOQA010000390.1 GCA_027064265.1 Acidobacteriota bacterium | reverse complement strand
GACTCGAGGAGATCGTCCACCCGCTGGTGGTCGAGGAGAGCCGGCGCCGGATCGCCGAGCTGGCCGCCGTTCCCGGGACGGAGGTCATCCTCTACGATGCCGCCCTCCTGGTGGAGACGGGCCGCCACGAGCAGTTCGACCGGCTGGTCGTCGTCGTCGCCGACCCGGAGGTCCAGCTCCGGCGCCTGATGGAACGGGACCGGATCGACGCCGACGCGGCGGGCGCCCGGATCCGCGCCCAGCTTCCCCAGGGCCGGAAGGCGGCCGTCGCCGACTACGTGATCGACAACTCCGGCCCCTGGCACGAGACGCGGAAACGGGTCGCCGAGGTCTACCGGGACCTGCGAGAGGACGCCCGCCTGCTCCGGGAAGGGAAGCCGCTGCCCCTGCGTCCCTGACACCGGCCTGCCCGTTGCCTCTTTGTTACAATCCCCGGTCCGGCCGTCCGCCGGGAACCGGGCGGGTTCGGCCCGACGGAGGGGGTGTTCCGATGATCCCACTTGCGCCCGATCTCGTTCGCGCGGTCCTGGACCGCGCCCTCGCCCGGGGCGGGGAGTTCGCGGAGCTGTTCTTCGAGCAGCGGGACGGTACGAGCCTGGTCCGGGAGGAAGGACGCATCGTCCGCACCTCTTCCGGGCGGGACCGGGGCGTGGGCCTCCGGGTGATCCGGGGGGACTCCACGTGGTTCGCCAACGGAAACGCCACCGACGCCGAGAGCCTGCTGGCCCTGGCCGACCGGGTCGCCGAGGGGGTCGGCGGCAGCCGCCAGGCGCGGGTCGCCCCCTTCCGGGAAGAGGTTCTCGAGCCGCTGGTCCCGGTGGAGACGTGGCCGGACACCGTGCCGGTCGCCGAGCTGGCCGGCCGCCTTGCCCTCGCCGACCGGGTCGCCCGGGAGCACGACCCGCGGGTCGTCCAGGTGACGGCCGTGGTACGCACGACGCGGCGGGTGATCCTGGTCGCCAACTCGGAGGGACGGTTCGTCGTCGAACCGACGCCCTACGTGACGTTCAACTGCCAGGTCGTCGCACGGGAGGGCGGCGAGATCCGCTCGGGGTACCAGGCGGACTCCGCCACCCGGGGCTGGGAATTCCTCGGCGAGGAGGTCGTGGAACGGGTCGCCGGAGAGGCCGCGAGGATCGCGTGTCTCCAGCTCGGTGCCGTCCCCACCCCCTCCGGGACGATGCCGGTCGTGCTCTCCAGCCGGGCCGGCGGCACGATGATCCACGAGGCGTGCGGGCACGGCCTCGAGGCGGACTTCTACCTGAAGAACCTCTCGATCTACTCGGGCAAGCTCGGCAAGCGGGTCGCCTCCGAGAAGGTCACGGTCGTCGACGACGGGACCCTCCCGGGCCGGCGGGGGAGCAACCGGGTGGACGACGAAGGGGAGCCGAGCCGGCGGGTCGTCCTGATCGACCGGGGGACGCTGGTCGGCCTGCTCCATTCCCGGGAAACGGCACGCAGGCTCGAGATGGAGCCGACCGGCAACGGGCGGCGCGAGTCGTTCCGCCACCTGCCGATCCCCCGGATGCGGAACACCTTCATCGCCCCCGGCGAGGACGACCCGGAGGAGATCGTCGCCTCGGTGAGGAACGGGCTCTTCGTGGCCGACATGGGCGGCGGCGAGGTCGACATCGTCTCCGGGAACTTCGTCTTCCACTGCCTCGAGGCCTACCGGATCAGGGACGGGAAGATCGCCGAGCCGGTGCGGGACGCGATGCTGACCGGCAACGGGCCCGCCGTCCTGGAGAGCATCGACATGGTCGGGAACGACCTCGGCTGGGCCGTGGGCACCTGCGGCAAGGACGGCCAGGGGGTGCCGGTCGGGGACGCCCAGCCGACCCTGCGGATTCCCTCCCTCGTCGTCGGGGGAACCGGCGGAGGAGACGAACGATGACCGATTTCGGCGGCGCGACGGGACGCCGGATCGCCCGGCGGG
>JAMOQA010000389.1 GCA_027064265.1 Acidobacteriota bacterium | reverse complement strand
CAGGCCGGGGGGCAGGGGGTCGGCACCGGCATCGAGAACCTGGCGCCGAAGGCGAAGGCCGGCGTTCTCGCCGCCGAGGCGGAGGCGCTCCACGATCGTTCCGACCTGGTCGAGCGCCGGCTCGAGACCGTCGAACGGGCGATCCACTCCCAGTCGGAGCGGCTCGCCCACGTGCCGTCGATCTTCCCGGTGCGCGGGCTGATCGGCGCCGGCTTCGGCTGGCGGCGCGACCCGTTCACCGGCCTGCGGCAGTTCCACCGGGGGATCGACATCTCGGCCCCGGAGGGGACGCCGGTCCGGGCGCCGGCCGACGGCATCGTGGTCAAGGCCGAGCGCAACGGGGGGTACGGCAAGGTGCTCTACATCTCCCACGGGAACGGCGTCGTTACCCGCTACGGGCACCTGTCGGCCTACAAGGTCCGCCCGGGGCAGAAGGTGCACCGGGGAGACGTGATCGCCCTCGTCGGGAACACCGGCCGGTCCACCGCCCCGCACCTCCACTACGAGGTGCTGGTCGGCGGCAAGCAGGTCGACCCGATGCGCTACATCATGGACGACGGCCTGTTCTACTGATCCCGGCAGCGCGACGGATGGGATGCGCCCGGTGGCCCGCCGGGGGCGGGGAGGGTAGCCTTTCCCCCGCGGGGGCCGTGCCTCTCCCGCGGGAAGGCGGACGATGATCAACAAGCTCCTCGCCAAGGTGATCGGCACGAGCAACGAGCGGACGCTCAAGCGCTTGCAGCCGCTCGTGGCCCGGATCAACGAGCTCGAACCCACGGTGAAGCCGCTCAGCGACGAGCAGCTCCGGGCGAAGACCGCGGAGTTCCGCGAGCGGCTCGAGCGGGGCGAGTCCCTCGACGACCTGCTGCCGGAGGCGTTCGCCGTCGTCCGGGAGGCGGCGGTGCGCACCCTCGGGATGCGGCACTTCGACGTGCAGCTGATCGGCGGGATCGTCCTCCACCAGGGGAAGATCGCCGAGATGCGCACCGGCGAGGGAAAGACCCTCGTCGCCACCCTGCCCGCCTACCTGAACGCCCTGACCGGCAAGGGGGTCCACGTCGTCACGGTCAACGACTACCTGGCCTCCCGTGACGCCGAGTGGATGGGACGGGTCTACCGCTTCCTCGGGATGACCGTCGGGTGCATCCAGCACCACCTGGACAACGCCCAGCGGAAGGAAGCCTACTCCTGCGACATCACCTACGGGACGAACAACGAGTTCGGCTTCGACTACCTGCGCGACAACATGAAGTTCACCCTGGACAGCATGGTCCAGGTGAAGGGTCACCACTACGCGATCGTCGACGAGGTCGACTCGATCCTGATCGACGAGGCGCGGACCCCGCTGATCATCTCCGGCCCCTCCGAGGGTGACGTCAGCATCTACTACCGGGTCGACGCGATCATCCCCAGGCTGAAGAAGGGGGCGGTGATCGCCGAGGAGGTCGCGCGGGAGGAGCGGGAGGCCCTCGAGGCCACCGGCGACTACATCGTCGACATCAAGAACCGCAACGTGATCCTGACCGAGCAGGGGGTCGCCCACGCCGAGAAGCTGCTCGGCGTCGCGAACCTCTACGACCCGGCGAACATCGAGATCCTCCACGCCCTCCAGCAGGCGCTCCGCGCCCACACGCTCTACGAGCGCGACGTCGACTACATGGTGGAGGACGGCGAGGTGATCATCGTCGACGAGTTCACCGGCCGGAAGATGCCGGGCCGGCGCTGGTCCGACGGGCTCCACCAGGCGATCGAGGCCAAGGAGGGGGTGCAGATCCAGTCGGAGAACCAGACCCTCGCGACGATCACCTTCCAGAACTACTTCCGCATGTACGAGAAGCTCTCGGGCATGACGGGGACGGCCGAGACCGAGGCGACCGAGTTCGCCAAGATCTACGACCTGGACGTCGTCGTCATCCCGACGAACCGCCCGATGATCC
>JAMOQA010000388.1 GCA_027064265.1 Acidobacteriota bacterium | reverse complement strand
AGCCGGGCGCGGAAGGTCCTCCGGGGGGACAGGCGCTGCCACCCGGTCGCCTCGAGGCGGGTCTCCGCGTCGAGCCACTCGTCCGCGAGGCGCTCGATCCCGTGGGTCAGCCGCAGGACGGCGAAGGCGTCCTCCCCGAGGGAGAAGCCCGTCCGGGCCTCGCCGAGGAACGTGCCGCCGGACTGCTCCGAGAGGCCCGGCAGGGAGAAGCCGAGCGTCGCTCCCAGGTACGTGCCGAGGTCCAGGTCCTCGACGCGGCGGGCCGTCTCCAGGTGGCTGACCCGCCGGTAGTCGACCCGGCGCCACTCGAAGTGGACCTCGCCGAGGACCAGGTCCCGGTCCCTGGGCCGGATCCCGCGAGGCTCCCCGGGCAGGGTGACGAGGGGCGCCCACCGCTCGAGGACCCGGCGGACGCCGAGGGACCAGCGCCGCACCTGCCCGGAGACCAGCCCCGAGCCGTGACCCCACCAGAGGTGATGGTCTTCCCGTTCGTGGTGCCACAGGTCCCGGTCGTCCGCGGTCCGGTAGACCTTCAGCTCCTCCTCGAGGGAGGAGAGGGCGGCATCGAGGGCCCACCGGGCGTCCAGCTTCCAGAACGGCCGGGCGATCTCGAAGAGCCGGGCCTCCCCGTCGGAGTTGTCCGAGAAGGAGACCAGGGACCGGAAGTGGTCGCCCCCGATCGCCGGGGCCTCCCACGTGAAGGTCCGCTCGACCCGGTCCTCGTCCTCCCGCCGCTCCCAGGCGAGGCGGTTGCCGGTGCCGAGGAGGTTCGCTTCCTGGACCCGGAAGGTGCTCCGGGATTCCCCGCCGCGGCTCGCCCAGGAGAGGCGCAACCGGGTGGACCAGGTGTCCTGGACCCGCACCCGGACGATCACCCGACCCTCCCGGTCCAGGGCCGCGGGCACCACCCAGGCGTCCTGGACGAAGTCGAGGCCCCGCAGGATCCGTTCCGCCTCCTCGATCGCCGCGGGATCGCACGGGTCTCCCGCCCGCAGCGGCAGGAAGCGGCGGATCGTCGCCACCCGGGTCTGCATCGGCCGGTGGAGGGCGTTGACGAGCCGGTAGAACGCCCCGCCCTCGCCGGGGACCGAGGGATCGAAGACCCCGACCCGCTCGACGTCGATCCGGCCGATCGGCCGGCCCTCCGCGCAGGCGGCGGCCGCCACCCCGTCCGGGGCCGGACCCGGGTCCCTCGCGAGAGCGGGGACGGGAAGGAAAGCGACGAGTGCGCCGGCCAGCAGGACGGCGCGGAGAGGACACACCGGCGGCGGCATCGTCAGGAGACGCCGGCCCGGGGTGCCGCCAGCTCGTGGACCTCGGCGCCGACCCGGCCCCCGGGGGAGATCTCGAGGATGGCGCAGGTTCCCGCCCGGTCCCGGGCCACGGGACAGGCGGCGCCGGGGGCGACGAAGAGGGTTCCGCCGATCCAGGCGACGTGGGCAGCCGGCACGTGCCCGTGGATGACCACGCCGGGGGGATCGTCCGCGAGCCTCTCGCGGATCGCCGGGAGCAGGTCGGGGGGCGTGCCGATCATGTGGGTGACCAGCACGCGGACCCCGGCGAATTCCACCTCGGTGATCTCGGGAAACCGGTCGCCCCACTCGAGGTAGTCCCGCTCGCCGACGACGGCGGTGAGCGGGGCGAGAGCCGCCAGCCGCCCCACCACCGGGGCCGGCCCCAGCTCCCCCGCGTGGACCAGGGCGTCCACGCCGGCGAGCACCCGCTCGAGGGCGGGCAGGGTGGCCCGGCAGGTGGTGCGGCCGACGATCCCCACGCGCATCCCGCTACTCTCCTTCCCCTCCGCCGGTCTCGCCCCGGGCCCAGGCGAGGTAGGGGCCGTGGGTGGCGAGGGTGGGGAGGGCGACGATCTCGGGCACGTCGTAGGGATGGGCCTCGGCGATCGCCGTTTCCAGCGCGGCCAGGCGCCCGGGGGCGGTCT
>JAMOQA010000387.1 GCA_027064265.1 Acidobacteriota bacterium | reverse complement strand
GCCCCGGGGCGGCGGAAGGTGGTCGCCCCCGTTCCCGCCCTGGTCGAGGGAGGGATTCCCGACGTCCCCGGTCTCACGCCGGCACGCCGGCGGGTGCTCGAGGCCGCCCTCGGGGGCCCGCCCCGGCCGGCGGCCGTCCTCGCCCGGGAGGCGGAGTGCTCCCCCGGGGTGGTCCGGGCCCTCGTCGAGGCCGGGCTCCTCGAGGTGCGGGAAGAGGAACTGCCGGTGGCCGGGCTCCCGGAGGCGCTGCTGCCGGTCGGGCGGCCGGAGCGCCTGACGCCGGACCAGGAACGGGCCGTGGGCGCCCTCGCCGACCGGCTCGACGCCGGGGAGTTCCACGGGTTCCTGCTCCACGGGATCACCGGCTCGGGGAAGACCGAGGTCTACCTGCGGGCGGCGGAGCACGCCCTCGCCCTCGGGCGGGGGGTGCTGATCCTGGTCCCCGAGATCGGGCTCACGCCGGGTCTCGCCCGCTCCCTCGGGGAGCGGCTGGGGCGGGAGATCGCGGTGCTCCACAGCGGCATGGGGGACCGGCGGCGGCTCGACGCCTGGGAGCGGGTCCGGCGCGGAGAGGTCCGCGTGGTGGTCGGCGCCCGGTCGGCCCTGTTCGCCCCCCTCGAGGGGGTCGGGCTGATCGTCGTCGACGAGGAGCACGACCCCGGCTACAAGCAGGAGGAGACCCCCCGCTACCATGCCCGGGACCTCGCCCTGCGGCGGGGGCGCGAGGCCGGGGCGGTCGTCGTCCTCGGCTCGGCCACCCCCTCGATGGAGGCCTGGCACTGGGCCCGGGAGGGGCATCTCTCCCTCCTGGAGTTGCCGGAACGGGTCGGGGGCGGTCGGCTCGCCGCGGCGGAGCTGGTCGACATGCGGGAGGAGTTCCGGGAGACCGGGTCCGACGCGCCCCTCTCGCGGCGCCTGGTCGGCCTCCTCGAGGAGACCCTCGGGCGCGGCGAGCAGGCGATGGTCCTCCGGAACCGCCGGGGCTTCTCCGGGGCGGTGCTCTGCCGGTCCTGCGGGGAGGCGATCGGGTGCGAACGATGCTCGATCGCCCTCACCTGGCACAAGGCGGCAGGGAAACTCCGCTGCCACTACTGCGGGTACGCCATTCCGCGGCCCGCTTCGTGTCCCTCCTGCGGGTCGCCGCACCTGGCGGACGTCGGTACCGGCACCCAGAAGGTCGAGGAGCTGCTCCGGGAGCGGTTCCCGGGGGCCCGGGTCGAGCGGCTCGACCGGGACACGGCGCGCAGCCCGCGCCGCCTCGCGGAGGTGCTCGAGCGGTTCTCCCGGGGGGAGATCGACGTCCTCGTCGGGACCCAGATGATCGCCAAGGGGCACCACTTCCCCCGGGTGACCCTGGTCGGCGTCCTCTCCGCCGACGCGACCCTGCGCCTGCCGGACTTCCGGGCGGCGGAGCGAACGTTCCAGCTCCTCGCCCAGGTGGCGGGCCGGGCGGGCCGCGGCGAGCTGCCCGGCCGCGTGGTGATCCAGGCGTTCCGGCCGGACCACCCGGCCCTCGTCGCCGCACGGGACCAGGACTTCGCCGTGTTCGCGGAGCGGGAGCTCGCCGCCCGGAAGGTGCTGCGCTACCCGCCGGTCGCCGCCTTCGCCAACGTGCTGGTCCGCCACCGGGACCGGGAACGGGCGCTCGAGCTCGGGGCGGAAGTTGCCCGGGCGATCCGGGAGCACGGGGAGGGGTACGTCACCGTCCTCGGGCCCACCTTCGCGCCCCTCGCGCGGCTCCGGGACCGCTGGCGGGTGCAGCTCATCGTGCGGGCGTCCCGGCGGAAACGCCTGGTCGACACCCTGTGGGCCGCCGTGCAGGAGCTCGCCCCCGGCGACCTCGGCTCCCTTCCCGGCTGGCTCGTCGTCGATGTCGACCCCGTCCAGCTCCTCTGACCCCGGGGGACGGACCGGAACCTGGCGGCCCTTCGGGCCGCAACG
>JAMOQA010000386.1 GCA_027064265.1 Acidobacteriota bacterium | reverse complement strand
CGACCAGGATGCGGACCAGGGGCCCCCACGGTTCCTGGTGGTCTCCTCCCGGGTCCTCCGCCTCCCGGCGCGCCCGGTCGGCCTTCGCCGCGGCCCGGGCGGCATTGGAGCCGAGGCCGCGGGTGGCGAAGAAGAGCAGGACCGAGGTCGCCACCGCCACCGGCACCAGGTAGGGGATCCCGGCCGGGCCCCACAGGGTGACCGCCGAGAGGACCAGGAGCGGCCCCGCGCTCCGGGCGCCCTCCCCGGCGACCATGAAGAGGGACATCCCGGTCCCCACCCGCTTCCCGGACGCCCGGGCGAGGACCACCGGGGCGGGGACGTGCCAGACCGCCGAGCCGAGGCCCCCGAGGAAGAGGAGCAGGGCGAGCACCTCCCGGCTCGGGGCGATCCCGATCAGGGACATGGAGACGGCGGTGAGGGTGGGGGCGAGGACCAGCAGGAACCGCAGGTTCACCCGGTCGGCGAGCCAGCCGAGCAGGACGTTCCCGAAGGAGGGCGCCCGCTGGAAGATCGTCAGGACCCCGGCCGCGGTGTAGGAGAGCCCGAGCCGCTCCTGGAGGAGGGGGAGCAGCGGCGCGAAGAACGAGCTGTAGACGTCGTGGACGAAGTGCCCCCAGGAGAGGGCGAGGACCGCCCCCCAGCGGGCGGGCGCATCCCCTCCGGCCGGTCCGTCCTGGCGGCGCTCTTCCATCGGCGATCACTCCCGGGGAAAGGGCCGCCATGATAGCCCGGGACGTGGAAGGCGGGTGGCGGCCCCATGCCGCCACCCGCCTCCGACTGGTCGAGAGGAACGAAGGAGGGAAACTCAGCTCTTCGAGTGGTGCGGGCACTTGCCCTTGGCGCACCCGGCGCAGGGGGAGGCCTTCCCGGAGGCGGCCTTCGCCACCTGCTCCTGCAGCATCCTGGCGCCGGAGGCGTCCTTCGCGGCGAGCTCGATCACGACGTTCGGGCCGTCCGCCTCGACGGTGCGCGTGACGCCCTTCGCGGCGATCGGGCAGCCGCCCTCGCAGGGCTCGTGGGAGGCGATCTCCTTCGCCATCGTGGCCGCGTGGTTCGGGCAGCCGACGGCGAGGGTGATCCGGACCCCCTGCTTCGTGTTCTCGATCTTCTTCTCGATGTTCTTGTCGGCGATCGGGCAACCGGCGCCGTCCTTGCCGCAGGCGAGGGCGGCCGGGGCGAAGACGAGGCCGAAGAGGGCGACGAGGGCGATGGCGATACCGAGGCGGTTCATGTCTGACTCCTTCCGGGTTAGTAAGGCTTATCTGATAGACACATACGATAACTTCGCCCTCGAGGTCCCGCAAGGGAACCGGGCCGGATCCGTTGGCCCGGGCCCTGCCGGCGCGGTATCTTCCGCGGGACCCGGGCGGGGTCCGGGCGGCGCAACCCCCCGGAGGAGCGGCGGATGGGCGACCAGCAGGCAGGCGACCGGCTCGAGGGGCGCGGCCGGCGCTCGTTCACCAAGGCCCTCCTCCGCGACCTGCGGGCCCTCGAGGAGATGCTGCGGGAGGGGCGCATCGAGGCGGACACCCGCCGGATCGGGGCCGAGCAGGAGATGTTCCTCGTCGACGAGGCGGGCCACCCGGCTCCCCTCGCGACGGAGATGCTCGAGGGGATCGACGACCCCCGGTTCACGACGGAACTCGCCCGGTTCAACCTGGAGGCGAACCTCTCGCCCCTCACGTTCGGCGGGCGGTGCCTCTCGGCGATGGAGGCGGAACTCCACGAGGTGCTCGGGATCGCCCGGGAGCGGGCCCGGGAGCTCGGCGGCAACGTCGTCCTCGCCGGGATCCTGCCGACGATCCGCAAGTCGGACCTCACCCTCGAGAACATGACCCCCGTCCCCCGCTACCGGACCCTCAACGACGTGATGGCCCGGCTGCGGGGCGGGACGTGGGAGTTCCGCATCCGGGGGATCGACGACCTGGACGTGCGCCACGACTCG
>JAMOQA010000385.1 GCA_027064265.1 Acidobacteriota bacterium | reverse complement strand
CAGCGGAAGACCCCGGAACCGGCGGACCCGGAAGACGTGGTCGTCATCGAGGACGGGACGCCCAAGATCAAGCTGAAGCCGGTTCCCGGCGCCGATGGCTGGGGTGCTCCGCCGTCCTCGGGGAACGACCAGGGGGAGGGCGATGCCGGGAACGGGAACACCGGTGACGGAGAGGGAGGCACGGAATGAGCGCGCCCGGCGAGGCGAAGGCTCCCGGCAACGGCGCCGTGACCCGGGGCCGCCGGCGGCGATTCGAGCTGCGCCGGGACGGGCTCCGCGCGGCCCTGGTGCTCGGCGTGCTGCTCGCCGTCAACCTGGTGTTCTGGTTCGTGCTCGTCCGCCCGCGGCAGGCGGAGATCGCCCTCCTGCGGGAGACGAAGCGGACGGCCGACGTGACCGAGGCGCGGGCGCGGAGACAACTGGAAGAACTCCGCCGGGTATACCGGCACGCGAAGGCGGTCCAGGAAGGCATCCGGGTGTTCTTCGAGGAGATGCTCTCGACCCGTGAGCAGCGCCTCGTGCCGTTCCAGCGGGCCCTGACGTCCGTGGGCGAGGAGTTCGGGGTGGAACCCCGGCAGGTGGGCGTTTCCCTGGAGACCCTTGCCCAGGAGGGGATCGAGGTGATGACGATCTCGTTCCCCATCCAGGGGGGATACGAGAACCTGCGGCGGCTCCTGGCGCGGCTCGAGGCGCTGGACCAGTTCCTGATCGTGCGGGAAGTCTCCCTCCGGGGATCGGACCGGGGCGGCAGGGAACTGCAGCTCAACGTCGCGGTGGAGACGTACTTCAACGCGCCGTGGGCGCGGGAGGAGGAGGCCCGGATCCGGGCCTGGAAGAAGAAGGCGAGAAAGCGCGGCGGGCGGTCGCGGAGGAGGCGTTGACCATGGCTGACGCGGGCGCCAGCCGGCAGCGGGTGCTGCTTCTCGTCCTCCTGGTTCTCGTCCTCGTGGCGGGCTGGTGGTACCGGGACGTCTTCATGCCAAGGGCGGTCGAGCGGAAGACGGCCGGCCTCACCATCACCGATCCCAGGATCCAGCTCCTCGCCCAGCTCCCGGACATCCCGGTGCATCGCACGGGGGGCGCCGAGGAGTACACGCCGAAGCGGAACCTGTTCGACTTCGCTCCCGACCCGGTGGCCCTCGAGGCGGAGAAGCGTCGCCGGGAGAAGCAGAAGAAGCTGGCCCAGGAGCGGAAGAAGAAGGAGCAGGAGCGGCGCGCGCGGGCGAAGGTCCGGAAGCGGGGTGACGCGGTCCCGGGGAAGAAGTCCCTGCCTCCGCCTCCCAGCTTCTCGTACACCTACGTCGGCTATGCGCGCCCGGTGGCCGACGAACGCGGGTTCATCGCGTTCCTCGTGAAGAAGGGCGCCAGGACGCCGCATCCCATCGCCGTCCGGGTGGGGGACATCGTCGAGGAGAAGTTCGTCGTCAAGCGAATCGACCTCGACCAGGTCGTGATCGGCTACACCGACGAGCGTTACCGCGGTCGAACGAAAGCGGTCAAGCTGGTGCCGAAGCGCACCTCCGGGAAGAAGAGATGAGGAAGCCGATGGAGCAAGGGGGATACGCCGTGCGCGGGAAGGCACGTGGAACGACCGGCGCCTGGCTCGTCCTGGTGCTCGCGATGCTGGCGCTGGTGCTGGCCGGGTGCGCGAGCTCCGCGCGATCCGCCTACATGCAGGGCGAGGCGGCCGCCGAGCGCCAGCTCTGGGACCAGGCCGTTCTCGCCTACGCGAAGGCCGTGTCGATCGAGCCGTCGAACAGCCGGTACAAGGTGGCGCTCGCCCGGGCGAAGCTCCGGGCCGCGGCGGCTCACTTCGACCGCGGGAAGAAGTACCTGGCCAACGACCAGCTGGAGCTCGCGATCAAGGAGCTGCAGGAAACGGTGATCCTCGACCCGTCGAACCAGTACGCGCAGGTCGAGCTGACCAAGGCGCTCGAGGAGCTCGACCGCCGGCGGAACGGGCCATCGGAGTTCGACCGCGCGCAGGAGGAGGCCCGGCGGCGCGCCGAGGAGCTCGGTCCCCCCAAGCTGGATCCCGCGTCCAACGTGCCGCTGGTGCTGAACTTCCCGGACTCGACCGTCCAGGAGGTCTACGAGGCGCTCTCGAAGGCCTCGGGGATCAATTTCCTCTACGACGAGAAGGTCGATCTCAAGAAGAAGATCAGCGTCGAGCTGTCCAACGTCACGTTCGAGAAGGCGATGGACATCCTGATGCTGATGAACAAGCACTTCTACAAGGTGATCGACGCCCACACGATCCTGATCGCCGACGACAACAGGCAGAAGCGCAGCGAGTACGCGGACAACGTCATCCGGACCTTCTACCTGTCGAACGCCGAGACGAAGCAGGTCCAGACGCTCCTCCGGTCCCTCCTCGAGACGCGCAAGGTCGCGAACAACGACGACCTGAACGCGATCACGATCAAGGACACGCCGGAGAAGATCAAGGTCGCCGAGCGGATCATCAAGGCGAACGACAAGGCGAAGGGCGAGGTGATCGTCGACATCGAGCTCCTCGAGATCAATCGTTCGAAGCTGACGCGTCTCGGGATCGACCTGTCGAGCAAGTCCCTGTCCCTCGTGTTCGGCGATGGCCAGGAAATGGTTCCGCTCAACAATCTCTCGCGCCTCAAGGCCCAGGCGTCCTGGACCCTGGGCCCGGTGCCCTCGGTGTTGCTGAGCTTCCTCAAGACCGACTCGGACACGAAGACGATCGCCCGTCCACAGCTGCGGATCCTCGAGGGCGAGGAGGGGAAGATCACCATCGGTGACCGGGTGCCGATCCCGGCGACGACGTTCAACACCTCCAACACGATCGGCGGGAACATCGTTCCGATCACGTCGTTCACGTACCAGAACGTCGGCATCATCGTGTCGGTGAAGCCCCGGGTGCATCACAACAAGGAGATCACCCTGGAGCTCAAGCTCGAGGTCTCCTCCCTCGCGGGGAGCGTCGAGGGAACCGGGGGCGTGAAGCAGCCGATCATCGGTACGCGGACCGTGGAGACCACGATCCGGCTGAAGGACGGCGAGACCAACCTGCTGGCCGGGCTGATCAAGTCGGACGAGCGAACGAGCCTCTCCGGGGTGCCGGGACTCTCCGACGTCCCGCTCCTGCGCCGGCTCTTCGGGGTCAACGAGACGTCGGTCAGCGATACGGACATCGTCCTCTCGCTCACGCCGCACATCATCCGGGTGCCGAACATCGAGCCGATCGACCTGGTCCCGCTGTGGGTCGGGACGGAGGACAAGATCGAGCTGCGCGGCGTCGCGCGGAACGCTCTCGGCGAGAGCCCGTTCGCCGGCGAGAGCCCGTGGGAGAAGATCAACGAGGAGCTGGGGCTCGAGAAGAAGGAAGGGGCCGCGGGGAAGCCGGCCGCGGAACGGAAGAAGGCCCCGGCGGCGAAGAAGGACGAGGAGCAGAAGAAGGCACGCCCGAAGGCGGGCAGGAAGCGCCGGGGAGCCGCGGCGCCCGTTCCGGGCAAGCGGCCGCCGATCGAGAACGTGAAGGTCCGGACGGAGGCCGGGGAGGCGGCAAGCGCGGCGCGGGAAGCGGCGCCGGAAGGAGCCGTGGAGCCGCGGCGGGCGGCCGGGACGGCGGGTGGAGAAGAGACCCGCGGGGCGGCAGAGGAGAGCCTGCCGGGTGGTGGGGCCTTCGAGTCCGGCGAGCCGGTGGCGATCCCGGCCGGCGGTGGCGGGGAAGGAGCCGTCGGTGAGGCGGAGGAATCCCCTTCCGGAGAAGCCGCCGAGACGGGGGCCGAGGAGAAGGCCGCCCCGCGGAAACCGGTGGGCCTCGCGCGGATCCGCCTGGTGCCGCGGACCGGGAAGGTCGCGGCGGGCGACCAGGTCGTCGTCGACGTCGTGGCGGAGGGTGCCACGGACGTGGCGACCGTGAACTTCCAGCTGCGCTACAACCCGAAGGTGTTGCGGTTCATGCCGCCGGCGCAGGCGGGCGGGTTCCTCTCCCGGGGCGGGGCGCCCGCGGACGTCCAGGCGGTGGAGAGCGCGGAGGGGGGACTCGTGATCGTGTCCGCCACCCGGGCGGGGGCGGAGGGCGCCTCCGGGTCGGGGACGATCGTCACGCTGCGGTTCGTGGCGATCGCTCCCGGGACCGCGTCCTTCGGCTTTGCCGCCGCCCAGGTGAGGAACCCGGACATGGAAGCGGTCCCGGCGTCGTTCCGGGTGGCGAACGTGGAGGTGAGCGGGGAATGACTCTCCGGGCCGGCCAGCGGGGATTCTCCCTCGTCGAGCTGATCTGCGTGACGACCCTCCTCGCGCTGATGGCGGGCATGGCCCTCCCCGTGGCCCACGTGATGGAGCGGCGGGCGCGCGAGCTGGAGCTCAGGCAGACGCTGCGACGGATGCGGCGGGCGATCGACGCCTATCACTGGACGGTCAAGCAGGTTCCGTCCGCGAAGAAGGACGCGACGGCCGAGGACTGGCCGGAAGACCTGGACGTGCTGGTGGAAGGCCTGGACCTCGGCCTGGCCAAGGAGATCAAGGTCAAGTTCCTGCGGAAGATCCCGGTCGACCCGCTGACCGGCGAGGCCGAGTGGGGCAAGCGGTCGTCGAAGCAGGACCACGACGACGACTCGTGGGACGGGACCCACGTATTCGACGTATTTTCCCTTGCAGAGGGGACGGCCCTCGATGGAACGAAGTACAAGGACTGGTGACGACGATGATGGCCAGGAAGACGAATCGCCGGGAGGCGGGCTTCACCCTGATCGAGCTGATGGTCGTCATCGCGATCATCGCGCTCCTGGTCGGGATCGCCCTGCCCCGGTACCAGAACGCGCAGCGCAAGGCGCGGGAGGCGGTCCTGCGCGAGAACCTGTTCATCCTCCGGCAGACGATCGACCAGTACTTCGCGGACAAGGGCTACTACCCGCAGGACCTGAATGCCCTGGTCGACGAGGGGTACCTGCGGAAGATCCCGGTCGATCCGATCACCGGAGAGGCGGAATGGGACGAGATCCAGGCCGACATGGAAACGAGCCTGGATCCCAGCCAGCCGCCGGGGATCTGGGACGTCCGATCGCGGGCATCCGGCCAGACCCTCGATGGAATCGACTACTCGGAGCTGTGACGAGCGAGAGGTTTGCCATGAAGAGCAGGACGGCGTGGATGGTGTTCGGGGCGCTGGCGCTGGCGCTGGTCGCTCCCGGCTGCGACAAGACGGAGCCGACGGCCGACCCGGACTGGGTGATCGAGGTGACGGCGAACCCCCAGACGATCCGCCTGGGATCGGAGGAAGAGGGCCAGTCCGTGATCACGGCGGTGGTCTACGACACCGCCGGCCAGCCCAAGGGCGGGATCGGGGTGCGCTTCTCGACGACGGCGGGCCGTCTCGAGAGCGGCGGAAAGGTGATCAAGACCAACGCCCGCGGCGAGGCCCGGGACACCCTCTGGACCGACGAGGACTGCACGGTCAAGGTGAAGAGCGGCTCCGCCGAGGGAGAGACGGAGATCACCGTCGGCGGCGAGAACGAGGACCCGACTGCCAGCATCGTGATCACGCCGAGCGGCTCCCAGCGCGTCGGCCGGACGGTGACCTTCTCCGGGGCGTCGAGCGAGGACATGGACGGGGAGATCGTCGAGTACCAGTGGACGATCATCTCGGACAACCCGGACCCGGACAAGGACAACCCGGACCGGGAGACGACCGAGAACCAGGCGATCACCCGGACCTACTCCCAGGCCCAGCACCTCGAGGTGACGCTGAAGGTCGTCGACAACGACGGTGGTACCGACACCGACTCGGAGGTCTACGACATCGTGGCCAACCTGCCCCCGGTGGCGGAGGCGGGACCCTCGCAGACGGTTCCCAAGGCGCAGAACGCCGACCTGTGGCCGGTCACCCTCTCCGGTTGCGAGTCGAAGGACCCGGACGGGCGGATCCTGACCTACCAGTGGTCGTGGGGCGACGGGAAGACCGACATCGTCCAGAACCGCTGCATCGCCTCGCACACCTATCTCGCTTCCGGGGACTACCTGGTGACCCTCACCGTCTACGACGACGGCGATGGAACGTGTGGCCCGGTGCTGCCGAACCAGTCGGACACCTGCCCGGACCGGGGCACGGACGACGACACCACCTCGGTGACGTGCGAGCCCGGGACCGGCAGCTGAGGCGATGACCGCGAACCGTGGTCCTCGTCCCGGCCGACCCGGGGAGCGGGGCTTCCTCCTGGTCGGCCTGGTGACGATGCTCACCGTGATGGGGATCCTCTCCGGGGCGGTGGCCGAGGAATGGTCGGTGATCGAGCAGCGGGAACGGGAACAGGAGCTGCTCTTCATCCAGGAGGAGTTCGCCGCGGCGATCCTGCGTTACCAGGAGGACCAGGGCCACGTCCCGGTGAAGCTGGAAGACCTCAAGCAGAAGGGCCAGAAGGGCCAGGTGTTCCTGCGCAAGCTCTACACCGACCCGATGGTCCGGAACGCGAAGTTCGAGGACTGGTGCCTGCTCCGCCTCGGCGCCGCGGGCCGGGTCGTCTCGTCCTGCACGAAGGAGGGGCAGCCGGGGAACCTCGGCCTCGGCGGCTCGTTCAAGATCGGGGAGCAGGTCAGCGCTCCCCGGGCGCGGCTGCGGGGGGGTGGCCGGATGGGGGCGGGGATCACCAAGGGGATCGTCGGCGTTCACTCGAAGAGCCACGGGCGGGCCTTCAACACGGTGCGGCGGGGCGAGGAGACCTACGACCGCTGGTACTACACCGTCGAGGACTACCGCAAGGAGATGGGCGCCCGGGCGATCCCCGGCCTCTCCCAGGTGCAGGGCCCGGGCGTCGGGGGCCAGCAGCCGGGCCGTCCCGGCCAGCCCGGGATGGGAGGACGGAACCCGTTCGGCAACTCCTTCAGCGGCGGGAACAGCCGCTTCGGGACGGGAGGCAAGCGCCGGCGCCGCTGAGCCGGGCCGTCAGGGCAGCCGTTCGGCGAGCCGGCGCAGCCAGTCGAGGCCGCGTGCCAGGCGGGCCGGGATCGTCTCCCGGGGGTCGGTCCCCGGGGCGAGGAGGGGACCGCGGAGGATCGCCGCGGGAAACGAGGCGGGGTGCGCCGCGAGCAGGGCCCCGAGCCGGGCCCGCAGCTCCTCCGCCCCGGCGCCCTTCTCGAAGAGCCGGTGCGCCGCGGCGGCGACCGCGGAGAGGTCCTCCGCCAGTTCCGCCAGCGCGCCCCGCAGCCGGTCCCGGGAGGGTGGCGGGGGCGTCGGCGGCGCCTCCACTGTCCCGGGCGGGCCGGCCGGCAGGTTCGCCACGAGTCCGGAGGCGTTTTCCTCCCGGGTGCCCGCGATCCGCGCCGCGCCGGGACGGACCAGGTTGATCACCTCCCGGCCCGGGAACTCCCGCAGGGTGGCCTCGGTGTTGGCCCGGTAGGAAACCAGCAGGGCCGTCGTCCGGACCGGCTCGTCCCCGGTTCCCGGTACCTCGAGGAACTCCCCGTGTTCCGGGCCCGCCGGGGGACTTCCGGCCCCCTCGGCGTGGCTCGCCGTCCCGGCGGGCCAGGCGAAGTCGAGTCCGGCGAGGACGACGGGGTTCGCACCCCAGAGCAGCGCGAGGCGCAGCGCCGCGGTCCCGACGTTCCCGCCGGTGGCGATCGGGATGGCCGGTGGCGGTGCCAGGCGGACGAACCAGCCGTTCTCCGCGGCGTCGAGGCGCACGAGGGCCCGGAAGCGCGGGTCCAGGTGGGCGGGGTGGCCGTGCTGGGCGACGACGAGGATCGCCTGTTCCGGGCGCCGGGCTGCCCGCAGCTGGTCGCGCCGGTCCTTCCCCTCGATCAGCACCACCACGTGGGGATCGATCCCCAGGCGCGCGAGAGGGGCGAGGGCGCTCGCCGCAGCCACGACGATGGACCGGGCGGCGAGGCGCGGCAGCACCGGGGCGAGGTCGGCGAGGGACGGCCCGGCGCCGACGACCAGGGCCGGGCGTCCCGCGAGGGAGCCATCCAGGGCGGCGACGGAGGGAAGCTCCACGAGGCGGGGTGCGGCCTCGACGATGTTGTCCAGCCACTCGTCGCCCCGGGCCAGCAGGGTGCCGACGGTGCCCCCGTGGAGCGACCGCGCCTCGTTCACCAGCCGTTCGAGCAGGGCCCGGCGGTCCGGGGACGCCACGGGGGAGCGGTGGACCCGGAGAGGCCGTCCCGCGCCCAGGGCCGCGGCCACCCGGTGGACGAGGACCGGGTACTCGGCCGGGTCGGCGACGACCACGTCGACCCGGTCCCCGAGCCGCCGGCGGAGGTCCACGAGGGCCGGGTCGTTCGCGTCGGCGAGCACCAGCGGCGGAGGGAGCGGCATCCGGGTCCTCCGGCCCGCCGGGCGGCGGGCGTCCTCGAACGAAGACGGGCAGGGGAGAACGTCGTGCCCGGAAAATCTCGCCGCAAGGGTAAAGGTTCCCCCGGTCCGGCCGATACGTTCGATGGGTGGAGGCTTCCGCCAACCGGGAGGGAGGGCCAGGAGGACGCGCCATGCAGATCAAGGCCCTCGCCAACCTGCCGGACTCGCGCGAGATCCTGCAGCGGTCGATCGAGCAGGTCCGGCAGATGGCGCGCAAGGCCCGGCAGTTGACCATCCGGAAGGTCGACGCGATGCCGGATCCGCGCAGGATCCAGGCGGCGACCTCGGACGGACACGCCGGGACGCGTCTGAACGTCAGGGGCTGACCTTCCCCTTCCTCCCGCGCCGCCGGCGGAGGAGGAAGACGAGGAGGATCCCCCCGGAGACGGCCGCCAGTCCGGAGAGGACGAGGACGGCCGCCGGGGGCACCGTGCTCCCCGTCTCCACGCGGGAAGCGACCGTCCAGAGTTCCAGCTTCGCGGCCAGCGCCGGTTCCTTCGCGGCCAGTTCCCGGAGTGTCCCGAGGGGCGCCCGGCCATCCACCCGGGAAAGGCGCGGGAGGACGCGGGCAGCTTCCCCCGGCGAGAGCGGGCTCCGGGAGAGCAGAGCCCATCCTCTCCCCGCAAGGAGCGCGGACTCGGCGAGCAGCCAGGCGGCCGGTTCGGTCTCCGCCGGGGGCACGAGGAGACCGAGGGTGACGAGGCCGGGACCCGTCGGGGGTAGGGCCCGGAGGGACTCGGGACTGAGCCAGCCTCCCTCGGCGAGGGTCGTCGGGACCAGCCAGCCCGCGGAAGCCGGCGCTCCCGCCGGCGCGACTCCCGGGCCCGTGAAAGCGATCCAGCCGGGCTGGTCTCCCCGGAGGGGGCGCTGCTCCACGACAGCCGGAGCGCCCGTGACCAGCGCCTGCACGAGCTCTCCCAGGGGCGAGGCAGGGTCGGCGCCGACCGGGCGCGGCGGGTTCCCGGCCCGCGGATGGGCCACCGCCGGGAGTGCCGGGTCCCCCGGGTGGGGAAGCCGGACCAGCAGCGGGCCGCCCGGCGAGCCCAGGCCGGAAAGGCCGCGGGTTTCCGGTGCTGCCGGCCCCGCCCAGAGGATGGCCGCCGCCTCGCGGCAGGGTGCCAGTTCCAGGGGGTCGATGGCTGCCGCGCGGACGACCGGGGCCCGTCCCGCTGCCAGGGCGGCGGTGACCGCGCCGGGGCCGGGCGGCGTCGCCAGGACCAGGCAGGTCCCCGGTGGAACCGGCGCGTCCCGCAGCTCCCGCGGCCACGGTGACTCGATCCGGGACCAGGCGCGGACGGCCCGCCCGAGGTCGTGGAAGAGGCCCGCCGTCACCCGCGCCGCGGGGGCGCCGGTCGCAAGGCCTGCCCGGGCAGCGAGGCCGGGCAGCACGAGGGACGGTTCGCCCCACGCCCCGAGCAGTGGCGCGAACTCCGGGGGCAGGGGACGAGTGGTGCGCGTGGCCTCCTCGAGGTCAAGGAGTCCTTCCCGGCAGGCACGCCGGACGTCGTTCCAGCGTCCCTCCGCGGCGAGGGCCGTCGCCCGCCCGGTCCGCCAGGCCGCCCGGAGCAGGCCGTGGGCGGGGGCGAGCACGAGCTCGTCCAGGTCGGCCCCGGGCGTCCCGGGCAGGAGGGCCGCGATCTCCCGCGCGAGGCGGAGGTCCGGGTCGTCCCCGGGAACGCCGTCCGGCACGGGGAGCAGGTGACGGGCGCCGGCCAGTACCCGCAGCCGGAAGGCTCGCCGCTCGAGTCCCGCCCCTTCGAGGGCCCGGAGGAGCTCGAGGACCCGGGCCGCCGGTACCGTGGTCGTGCCGGCCGCGAGCCGGGCCGCCAGGGCATCCTCCCGGTCCGCCAGGGCGAGCCCGGAAGCCGGCGGGTTCTCCCCCGGCTCGTCCAGGAGGCGGTCGACTCGCGGAAGACCGAGGGAGACGAGGGCCCGGGCCGCGATCGACCGCGCCCAGGCCCGGGGATGTACCAGGCCGGCCCACGCCTCCCCCTCGCCCCGGGGATAGCGCTCGATCCACGCGGGGTCCCGCGGGCGGAAACGCACGAGG
>JAMOQA010000384.1 GCA_027064265.1 Acidobacteriota bacterium | reverse complement strand
CACCAGGGCACGGGGAGCCAGGCCGATTTCCGAGAGGATGTAACGCGCCAGGTGGGTCACCAGCCCGTGGTCGATCCCGAGCGGGCACTCGAGCGTGCAGCGGCGACACGCGGTGCAGTGCCAGAAGGTCTCCGCCATCTCCACGACCTTCTCGTCGGTCAGGTAGCGCATCCCGAGGATCCGCGTCTCGACGACCCCCCGCAGCATGAAGTGGCGCCGGTACACCTCGAGCAGCAGGTTCGACCGGAAGCACGGGATGTCCTCGGGAGCGTGCGTCTGCTGGTAGATCGGACAGGCGCAGGAACAGTTCATGCACTTCGCGGTGATCCGGGCGTAGTTGTCGATCACCTGGCGGTAGTTCGAGTGCTTCAGGATCGCCGCGAACACCTCGAGGAACTGGCCGGCCAGGTCGTGCGGGTCGACCTTGTCCTTCTCGATGATGTAGCTCAGGCGCTCCTGGATCTCGTCGACGGTGAACGTGCCCCGGCAGGGCCTGTGCGCAGCCTCGGCCATCTCGTCCCTCCGGCGTTGGGGGTCCCGGACTCACGCGGAGCAAGCGACGTGCCACGCCGGACGAACCGCGCGCGGCACCCTCGTCAGCCATCAACCCATTGCGTTCCCTGGACTTCGCCATCGGCGCGGCGCGACTGCGCCGTTACCTGTCCGAAACGGGCGTTCCCCCCTCCCCCCATCCGCCGACCCGGCGGGCGGAGCGCCACGACGGTAGGGGCGCAGCGTGCTGCGCCCGTGCGCCGCGCAGCGGCGCCCGACGTCCCGAGAGAAGCGCTACCAGGTTCAGCCGTTCTCCTCGAGCAGCTCGTCCGCCCCGAACTTCTTCCTGATCCACCCCGGGATCAGCGACAGGATCACGAACACCACCGCCGCCACCGCGATGTACGCGAACGCCTTGCCGAAGTTCCCCGTGCGGATCGAGCCCGCCGCGAAGTTGAACATGATCGTCCCCGGCGCCATGCAGATCGCGGTGACGATCACGTAGGTGGAGAGCCGGATCTTCGTGAGGCCATAGACGTAGTTCTGCGCGTTGAACGGAAAGATCGGCACGAGGCGGGTGATCATCAGCATCCGCCAGCCCTGCTTCTCGACCCCCTCGTCGATCTTCTTGAGGAGCTTGTTCTTCTCGATCAGGCCCTCGACCATGTCCCGGGCGGCGTAACGCCCGATGAGGAAGGCCGCGGTCGCCCCCAGGGTCGCGCCGATGAGGGAGTAGACCGTCCCCCAGATCGGCCCGAAGATCAGGGCCCCCACGATGGCCACCGGCAGCCCCGGCAGGAAGAAGACGCAGGCGACGACCCATACCCCGATGAAGATGAGCGGCGCCCAGATTCCGAACCCGCGGAACCAGGCGTCGAGCTTCTCCACGTTCTCCAGGGTGAGCTGGTCGGCGAGACCGAGGTGCCGCGCGACCAGCACCCCGACCACGATGACGGCGACGGCGACGACGAGCTTGACCAGCCCGCCGCGTCCCTTTTCCTTCTGCCCCGTGCTCATGGCTCCCTCCGACATCCGGCGCAAGGAGGGGTCCGCGGCCTTCCGCGGGCCGCGGACCCCCGTCTCGCTCGGCTCAGTCGCACTTCTCGCAGAGAACCGGCAGTTCCTTGTAGTAGCTCCACTCGATCCAGGAGCCGTCGTAGTTGTGCAGCTTCGCCGGGTCCCAGCCCATCAGGTAGAGGGCGAAGATCTCGGTCGTCGTCCGCACGGCGGACTGGCAGTAGAAGACCTGGTGCTTGTTCGGATCGAGGCCATGCTTCTCGATCACCTTCTGGATCTCGGCGGCGGTCCGGAACTCGGTCGGGGGGGCGCCGTCCTCCACCTTCTTCTTGAACTCCTTCCAGCTGAGGAACTTCGCCCACGGGATGCGGCCCTTGCGGTACGCACCCTTCTTCAGCTTCCGGCCGTCCCACTCGTCGGGCTCACGGGTGTCCCAGAGCTGGATGTAGG
>JAMOQA010000383.1 GCA_027064265.1 Acidobacteriota bacterium | reverse complement strand
TCTTCGTCACCGGCTTGTCGGGGAAGATGCGGATCCAGACCTTCCCGCCGCGCTTGACCGCACGCGTCATCGCGACTCGGGCCGCCTCGATCTGCCGGGCGGTGATCCAGCCCCGATCCAGGGCCTTCAGCCCGTAGTCCCCGAACGCGATCGTGGAACCACGCTGGGCCAGGCCCTTCATCCGGCCCCGCTGCACCTTGCGGTACTTGACCTTGCTGGGCTGCAACATGGCTGTCTCGCTCCTCGGCTATCAGCGCAGGCGGCCCCTGCGGGTCACCACCTCGGTCTGCTCGCCCTTGTAGATCCAGCACTTCACGCCGATCACCCCGTAGGTCGTCCGGGCGATGGCGAAGCCGTAGTCGATGTCCGCCCGCAGGGTGTGCAGCGGCAGGCGGCCGTTCAGGTACCACTCCGCGCGCGCGATCTCGTGCCCGCCCAGGCGGCCGGAGCAGCGGACCTTGATCCCCTTGGCGCCGAAGCGCTGGGCCGACTCGACCGCCTTGCGCATCGCGCGGCGGAAGGCGATCCGGCGCTCCAGCTGGGCGGCGATCCCCTCGGCCACCAGCTGGGCGTCCAGCTCGGGCTTCTCCACCTCGACGATGTCGAGGAAGACGTCGCGCCCGGTCTTCTTCTTCAGCTCCTCCCGGAGCTTGTCCACCTCGGACCCGCGCCGGCCGATGATGATGCCGGGGCGCGCCGTGTGGAGGGTGATCTTCATCTTGTGCTCACCCGCCCGCTCGATCTCGATCGACGAGATGCCGGCGTGGTAGAGCTTCTTCTTCAGCTCGTCCCGGAGCTTGAGGTCCTCGTGGAGGAACTCCGCGTAGCGCCGGGTCTCGAACCAGCGGCTCTTCCAGGTGCGGTTGAACCCCAGCCGGAAACCGTAGGGATGAACCTTCTGTCCCATCTCTTCCCCTCGCGCGTCAGCGCCGTCCGCCGGCCCGGCCGGGCTCCAGCAGATCGAGCTCGATGGTCACGTGGCTGCGCCGCTTCAGCACCGGCATGAAGCGCCCCATCGTCCCCGCCCGGCCCCGACGCTCGGTCGGGCCCTTGTCGACGAAGATCCGGGCGACGTACAGCCGGTCGATGTCCACCCGCTCCTCCAGCTGCTGGGCGTTGGCGATCGCCGAGTTCAGCAGCTTCTCGAGGGGCCGGGCGACCCGCTTCGGGCTCGCCTTGAGGATGGCCAGCGCCTCCCCGACCTCCTTGCCCCGGATCTGGTCGGCGACGAGCCGCGTCTTCTGGGGGCTCGTCTTCAGGTAGCGGAGCGTTGCCCTGGAGATCATGCCTGCCTCCTCGTCAGCGCCGGGCCCGCTTGTCCTTGCTGCCCGCGTGCCCCTTGAAGGTGCGCGTCAGCGCGAACTCGCCCAGCTTGTGCCCGACCATGTTCTCGGTGATGTAGACCGGGATGAACTTCCGGCCGTTGTGCACCGCGATCGTGTGACCGACCATCTCCGGCGTGACCGTGGAACGGCGGGACCAGGTCTGGATCACCTTCCGGTCGTTGTTCCGGTTCATCTCCTCGATCTTCTTGAGGAGGTGGTGATCGACGAAGGGTCCCTTCCAGACGGATCGAGCCATCGCTGCCTCCCGCTACTTCTGGCCGCGCCGACGCACGATGAAGCGGTCGGTCCTCGGGTTCTTGCGCGTCTTGTGCCCCTTGGTCGGCACGCCCCACGGGGTGACCGGGTGCCGGCCGCCGGAGCTCTTCCCCTCGCCGCCGCCGTGCGGGTGGTCGACCGGGTTCATCGCCACGCCCCGCACCACCGGCCGGCGGCCGAGCCAGCGGGTCCGGCCCGCCTTGCCGATGCTGACGTTGCCGTGGTCGATGTTCCCCACCTGGCCGATGGTCGCCCGGCACTCGACGAGCACCAGCCGAACCTCGCCCGAGGGCAGTCGCAGGTGGGCGTAACGCCCTTCCTTCGCCAGGATCTGGGCCGAGGCCCCGGCGCTGCGCGCG
>JAMOQA010000382.1 GCA_027064265.1 Acidobacteriota bacterium | reverse complement strand
CTCCTCGACTCGGGACGGGAGCCGCGCCCGACCACCAGGGTGAACGCCGCCCGCTGGTTCCTCGGCAAGGGATTGCCGGTGGCCGCCGTGGCGGAGCTGGACGCGGCGATGGCCGCGGAACACGCCCCGTTCTCCGCCTGGCAGGAGACCATCGCTCTCCTGCGGCGCCAGGGGCTCCTCGACCTGGCGGCGGAAGCCTGCCGCGACGGGATCGGGAAGATCGCCGCGGGGAAGGTGGTCCTCGACGACGGCAACCCGGCCGGGAAGGAGCAGCAGGGCATCCTCTCGTCCGCCCTCGCCCGGGTCCTCTACGGGATGGGCCGGGACGAGGAGGCGGTCGCCGCCGCCCGCGAGGCCGGGAAGCTCGGGCACCCCGACCCGCTGGTCCTCGGGCTCGCCCTCGAGGCGCTCGGCAGGAAGGACGAGGCGATCGCGGCGTACCGCGAGGCGGCGGCCGGCGAGGGAGACGAGGCCGGCTGGGCGAAGGCCCGCCTCCAGCGACTGGCGGCCGAGAACGAAGGGACGCCCTCCGGGGAGTGACGGTCAGGTCCCCACCGGCTCCCGGTCGAGGTCGTAGGCCTTGATCTTGCGGTAGAGGGTGCGCACGGAGATCCCGAGGATCTCGGCGGCGCGCCCCCGGTGCCAGTGCACCTGGTCGAGGACCTCGCGGATCCGCTGCCGCTCCAGCTCCTGGAGGGTGGCCCGGGTCGGGGCGGACGCGGCGCCTCCGCCTCCCGGCGCGGGGCCGGCCGGTGCGACCGCGGGCGCTGCCGGGGCCACCACCGCCGGCGCCGGCGGGCCGGGCGCCATGATCTCCCGGGGCAGGTCCTCGGGCCGGACGACGCCGTCCCTCGCGAGGAGCGCCGCCCGCTCGATCACGTTCCTGAGCTCCCGGACGTTCCCCGGCCAGTCGTACGCGAGGAGTGCCTTCTCCGTCTCGGGGGCGAGCTCGAGGCGCCCCCCCGCCTGCTCGAGGAAGGCGCGGGCCAGCACCAGGATCTCCTCCCGGCGCTCCCGCAGGGGCGGAACGACGATCGTGCCCGCGTTGATCCGGTAGTAGAGGTCCGCCCGGAACCGCCCTTCCCGGGACTCCGCCGCCAGGTCCCGGTTCGTCGCCGCCACGAGGCGCACGTCGACGGTGATCTTCCGGCGCCCCCCGACCCGGAAGAACGTCATCGTCTCGAGGACCCGGAGCAGTTTCACCTGGAGCCCCGACGGCAGCTCGCCGATCTCGTCGAGGAACAGCGTGCCCCCGTCCGCCGCCTCGAGCAGTCCCGAGCGGCCCTTGTCCGCCCCGGTGAACGCCCCCTTCTCGTAGCCGAACAGCTCGCTCTCCAGGAGCGTGTCCGGGATCGCCGCGCAGTTCAGGTCGACGAAGGGCCCCTCCGAGCGGCTGGAACGCCGGTGGATCTCCCGGGCGACCAGCTCCTTCCCCACCCCGGACTCTCCCATCACGAGGACCGGCAGGTCCGAGGGAGCGAGCCGCTCGATCAGGCGCAGCACGGGCCGCATCGCGCGGGAGTTCCAGCCCCGCACCAGGGGCGACGGATCCTCCCGTTCCTCCCGGCGGCGCAGGCGCTCGTTGTCCCGGGCGAGACGGCGCTTCTCCCCGGCGGCCCGGACGAGGGCGTCCAGGTGCTCGATCCGGCAGGGCTTGGTGACGAAGTCGTAGGCGCCGAGCTTCATCGCCTCGACCGCCACCTCCACCGTGGCGTTGCCGGTCAGCAGGATCACCTCCGGCGGAGAGACCTCCTCCCGGAGGGTGCGCAGCACGGAGAGCCCGTCGAGTCCCGGCATCCGCACGTCGAGGATGGCGACGTCGAAATCCTCCTCCGCGAGCAGCCGGAGCGCCCGCTGGCCGTCCTCGGCGAGGGAGACCTCGTGCCCCTTGCGCACCAGCTCGCGGCCGAGGATCCGGCGCAGCGGGGCCTCGTCGTCGGCAAGGAGCACCCGCAGGGGG
>JAMOQA010000381.1 GCA_027064265.1 Acidobacteriota bacterium | reverse complement strand
CCAGGACGCGGTCTTCGAGCCGGAACTCCAGGGAAACGGTTCCTGGAACCGCCAGACCCAGGAACCCTCGAGCCGGTTCTCCCCGGCGAGCCGCACCGACAAGCAGCTCAGCGCCACGTACGTGGATCCGCTGCGCACCGGCGGCCGGGTGGAGGCCGGGATCTTCTACCGGGAGATGGTCAGCAACTACCCGCCGGGGTCCGACATCTTCGGCCTGGTTCCGACGACGATGGTCGCGGGCGTGCAGCTCACGGTGCGCCAGCCCCTCCTGCGGAACTACGGGCTCCGGATCAACCGCACGGCGATCGAGCAGGCGCGGAACTCTCTCGGCATCTCCGAGGAGCAGCTCCGCCAGCGGGTGATGGAAGTCGTCGAGCAGGTGGAATCGGCCTACTGGAAGCTGCTGGGTGCGCGCCGCCAGCTCGACGTGGCCCGGGCGTCGTACAAGCTGGCCCAGGACTTCCTGGAGGACACGAAGATCAAGGTCGAGGTCGGCACCGTGCCGGAGATCGAGATCACGACGGCGGAGGCGGAGGTGGCGGACCGTGACGGCAACGTGATCGTAGCGGAGAACGCGGTCCACGACGCGGAGGACACGCTGCGGGCGCTCCTGCACGTGCCGGAGGGTTCCCGGGAGTGGAACCGCCCCATCGTGCCGGTCGACCGGCCCGTGACGGACAAGGTCGACGTGGACCTGGACGAGGCCATCCGCGAGGCCCTCGCCCACCGGCCCGAGGTGAAGGTCGCCGAGCTGCAGCTCCGCAACCGGGAGCTGGACACCCGGTACCGGAAGAACCAGGTGCGCCCGGACCTTTCCCTGGTCGGGACCTGGCAGGCCACCGGCAACAACTACGACTACTACCGGATCATCGTGCCGACGGTGCCGCCCCAGGAAGTCTGGATGCGGAAGGACCAGGGGCGTTCCGACGCCTTCTCGGAGATTCCAGACAGGGACAACAGCAACTGGTCGATCGGGTTCAACCTGACGGTGCCGATTCGTAACCGCCGCGCCCGCGCCGACCTCGCCCGGGCCCGGCTCGCCGGGGAGCAGGCGCGGCTGCAGGTGGAGAGGACCCGCCAGCAGGTCCGGGTGGAAGTGCGCCAGGCGGTGCGGGACGTGGAGAGCGCGTTCCGCCGCATGGCTTCGGCCCGCGCGAACGTCGTCCTGCAGCGGAAGAAGATGGAGGCGGAGCAGAAGCGGTTCGAGAACGGCCTCTCCACCGCCTTCAAGGTGCTCCAGTTCCAGACCGACCTGCGGGACGCCGAGTCGCGCCTGATCAACGCGGCGGTCGACTACAACCAGGCCCTGGTCCGCCTGCTCCGGGTGCGGGGCGTCCTGCTCGAGCACCGGGGAATCGACGTCCCCGCCCCGGCCGACGCGCGGGCCACCGCCGAGCGGTAGCCCGCCGGCCGGCGCGAAAGCTCGTCGAAGGAGTTCGCACCCGCCGGGGGCCCGCGCTGGTGCGCGGAAATCCCGGGCGGTCCGGTTTTCGCCGCCTGACCGGGATTCACCGGGAAGAGGGAGAGCACCTGCCGCCGAGTTGCGCCACGATCCGGGGCGGACCCTGCTGCACGATCTCCGCGCCGTCAGGGCGCAAGCTCCCTGCCCGCGAAGGGTTCCGGTTCGTTGACAGCCCCATGTTCCCCCCCTATCCTGCGAGCGGATCGAGGCAGGGGCGGTTCGATGGCCGCCCGTGGACCGATGGCAAGAGGCGGGAACGAGGATCCCGCATCGAGGCAGCCGCCCGGGGCGCCCGGGCGTGACGAGCCACCGAAGGAGGCACCGTGAGTGGATTCGGAGGAACCCTCGTTCACTACTTCCAGCAGGGCGGCCTTGTCATGTGGCCGCTCCTCTTCCTTTCGATCATCAGCGTGATGCTCATCCTCGAGCGCGGCTACATGCTCTACTTCGGCGCGCGCACGAGGACCACCGAGCTGATCTCGAAGGTGAGGAAGCTCC
>JAMOQA010000380.1 GCA_027064265.1 Acidobacteriota bacterium | reverse complement strand
TCCGTGGCGCGGGGCGTTTCGCGGGGCGGGAAAAAGCGGTATCGTTCGAGCATCCCGTGAGATGCCCGGACGGGCCCGGCTCCGGGCGCAGGAGGGAGGGTCCGGAACGATGCCCCAGGCACCCCTGACGCCGCTCGACATCGAGTCCCGGCGATTCCACCGCGAGCTGTTCGGCTATCGGCGGCGCGAGGTCGACCGCGTGCTCCGCGCCGCGGCCGACGCCCTCTCCGCCGCGAACCTCCGCTGCGAGGAACTCGAGCGCAGGGTCGCGGAGCTGGAGAAGGAGGTCGAGGGGTTCCACCAGCGGGAGCGCACCCTGCTCCACGCCCTCGCCAGCTCCGAGCGCCTCGTCGAGGAACGGAAGGCCCAGGCCCAGCGGGAGGCGGAACGCATCCTGGCCGATGCCCGCCGCCAGGCGGAGCAGGTTCTCTCCCGGGCCCGGGCCGAGGTCACCCGGGTCGAGCAGCAGATCCTGCGGCTCAAGGTCGAACGGGAAACGTTCGAGAACCGCCTGCTCAACCTCCTCGACGAGCACCGCCGGCTGATCGAGGTCCGCCGGCAGGAGTCCGGCCTCCAGGCCCGTTCGCCGCTGCCTCCCCCCCTGGCCGGGGGAGAGGGCGCCACCCGGGTCGAGGAGTCATGAGCGGCCGTCCACGGGCCGACTTCGTCCTGACCGGGGCCTCCGAGGTCGTCACCTGCCGGGACGGCCTCGATCCGGTTCCGGGCGGCGCGGTCGCCGCCCTCGAGGGGACGATCACGTGGGTCGGCCCGGAACGCGACCTCGAGAAGGAAGTCGACGTACGGCCCGGTGCGACCCGGCTCGACGTCCTTGGCCGGGCGGTCCTGCCGGGGCTGGTCGAGTGCCACACCCACCTGGTCTGGGCCGGGAACCGGGCCGACGAGTTCGAGGAACGCCTCGCGGGGAAGACCTACTCGGAGATCGCGGCTGCCGGCGGCGGCATCCTGCGGACGGTGGAGGCGACCCGGGCGGCCAGCCTGGACGAACTCACCGAGTCGGCCGGGACCCGGATGGACCGGCTCGCCCGCTGGGGCGTGACCACCATCGAGGTCAAGAGCGGGTACGGGCTCGAGACGGAAACCGAGCTGCGGATCCTCGAGGCGGCGCGGCGCGCGGCGAAGGGGCGGCCATGGGAGGTCGTCACCACCTTCCTCGGGGCCCACACCCTGCCGCGGGAAGCGCGGGGCGACGAGGCGGCGCGGCGCCGGTACGTCGACCTGGTCTGCGCGGAGATGATCCCCGCGGTCGCGGAGCGGGGCCTCGCCCGGTTCGTCGACGTCTTCGTCGACGCCCACGCGTTCCGCATCGACGAGGCGCGCCGTGTCCTGGAGACCGGGCGGGAACACGGCCTCGTCCCGAAGGTCCACGCCGACCAGCTCGCCGACGATGGCGCGGCGAAGCTGGCGGCCGAGGTCGGGGCGGTGAGCGCCGACCACCTGGACCACGCGTCGGACGATGGCCTCCGCGCGATGGCCGCGGCGGGCACCGTCGGGGTGCTGCTTCCCGGCGCGGACCTCTTCATCGGCGCGGACCGGTGGGCCGACGGCCGCCGGATGATCGATCTCGGGGTGAAGGTCGCGGTCTCGACGGACCTGAACCCGGGGAGCTGCCCTTCCGAGTCGCTCCCCCTGATGATGCAGCTCGCGTGCCTCCGGATGGGGCTGCGCCTCGACGAGGCGATCCTGGCGGCCACCCACCACGCGGCGGAGGCCCTGGGCCTCGCGGACCGGTGCGGGTCGATCGCGCCCGGGCGGCGCTGCGACCTGCTCGTGCTCGACGCGGAGGACCGGCGGGAGCTGCTCTACCGGCTCGGCAGCCCGCCGATCCACCTCGTCGTCGCCGCCGGCCGCGTCGTCACCTGACCCGGTGCCGCTGCGCGGCACACGGCCGCAGCACGCTGCGCCCCTTCTATGAGAAGGCCGGGTTTGTCAAGGCCGGCGCGGCG
>JAMOQA010000379.1 GCA_027064265.1 Acidobacteriota bacterium | reverse complement strand
CCTTCAGCGGCCGGAGGACCGCCATGTACCGGGGCGCGACCTTGTTCAGGTGGTCCCGCACCGCGTTCTCGAGGAGCGTCACGTCGACGAGGGAATCCCGCTTCGCCACCCCGATCCGCTCGCAGAACGCGCGGATCGCCTCGGGCGGGAACCCCCGCCGGCGCATCCCCGCGAGGGTCGGCATCCGCGGGTCGTCCCAGCCGTCCACGTGCCCCTCCTCGACGAGCTGCCGCAGCTTCCGCTTGGAGAGCACGGTGTACGAGAGGTTCAGCCGGGCGAACTCGATCTGCTGGGGGCGCCAGTCGGCGTCGCACGCCTCGAGGACCCAGTCGTAGAGCGGCCGGTTGTTCTCGAACTCCAGGGTGCAGAGGGAGTGGGTGATCTTCTCGATCGCGTCGGAAAGGCAGTGGGTGAAGTCGTACATCGGGTAGATGCACCACTTCGTCCCGGTCCGGTGGTGCGGCACCTTGCGGATCCGGTAGAGGGTCGGGTCGCGCATCAGGACGTTGGGGTGCGCCATGTCGATCTTCGCCCGCAGGACGCACTCCCCTTCCTCGAACTCCCCGGCCCGCATCTTCTCGAAGAGTTCCAGGTTCTCCTCGACGCTGCGATTCCGGTAGGGGCTCTCCCGCCCCGGCTCGGTCAGGGTTCCGCGGTACTCCCGGATCTCTTCCGGGGAGAGGTGGTCGACGTAGGCGAGCCCCTTGCGGATCAGGTGGACCGCGTACTCGTAGAGCCGGTCGAAGTAGTCCGAGGCGAAGTACTCCCGGTCTCCCCAGTCGTACCCGAGCCAGCGGACGTCCTCGCGGATCGAGTCGACGTACTCCTGCTCCTCCTTCGTCGGGTTGGTGTCGTCGAAGCGAAGGTTGCAGGTCCCGCCGAACTCCTCGGCGACGCCGAAGTTCAGCACGATCGCCTTGGCGTGGCCGATGTGGAGGTAGCCGTTGGGCTCCGGCGGGAACCGGGTCGCCACCCGGCCGCCGTACTTGCCGGAGGCCAGGTCGGCCAGGATCCGCTCCCGGATGAAGTCCTTCGGCTCGGGGACCGGGCGCTCCGGGCGCCCCTTGTCGTCGGTGCTCGCCATGGCTCGTCGTCTCCCGTCCTTGTCCGCCCTTCGCCCCGGCGGGGGCCTCTCGCCCCCGCGGGACGGGGGCGGGCGCGGCGAGGCATTCTCCCCCGGCGGACGGGGGGCGACAAGACCGCCCCTGCGCTATCGTGGGGCCGCTTCCCGCCGCGGAGGAGGACACGATGAGCACGAGGCCCGTCAAGACCCGCGTCGCGCCCTCGCCCACCGGCGATCCCCACGTCGGGACCGCCTACCAGGCCCTCTTCAACATGGTCTTCGCCCGGAGCCGGGGGGGGAAGTTCGTCCTCCGGATCGAGGACACGGACCGGGCCCGGTCGACCCGGGAGTCGGAGGAGGCGATCCTCCGTTCCCTGCGCTGGCTCGGGATCGAGTGGGACGAGGGGCCGGACGTCGGCGGTCCCCACGGGCCCTACCGCCAGAGCGAGCGGGCCGAGATCTACCGGGAGCACGTGGAGAGGCTCCTCGAGTCCGGCCACGCCTACTACTCGTTCCTGACGCCCGAAGAGCTCGACACCCTGCGGGCGGAGCTGCGGGCGAAGGGAGGCACCGAGGCCCTCCGGGACCGCGAAGGGCGGGAGATGGACCTGGCCGAGGCCCGCCGCCGGGTCGCCGCCGGCGAGCCCCACGTGGTGCGCCTCCGGGTACCGACCGAGGGGGAATGCGTCTTCGAGGACCTGCTCCGCGGCGAGATCCGCAAGGACTGGGCCTCGGTGGACGACCAGGTGCTCCTCAAATCGGACGGGTTCCCCACCTACCACCTGGCCAACGTGGTCGACGACCACCTGATGGGGATCACCCACGTGATCCGGGGCGAGGAGTGGATCAACTCCGTCCCGAAGCACGTGCTGCTCTACGACGCCTTCGGCTGGGAGCGGCCGGTC
>JAMOQA010000378.1 GCA_027064265.1 Acidobacteriota bacterium | reverse complement strand
AGCAACAGGCGAGCCAGGCGAGCGCAGGCCTCCGCGCGGCCGGCCCGGCGCCGGGCGAGGAGCTGGCGCACCGGGAAGGTCGCCGGCCGTGGAGTCCCCGGGAGTTCGCCCGGGCCGCGGGGAGGCGGCACGTCACGGGCCCGGGGAGAGCGGGGCGCGTCGTGCCCGGGGGGTCCCGGGGACTCCACGCCGGCGGGTGCGGTGGAGGGAACCGGATCGCCCGCGCTCCGTGGATCGCGGGCGGGAAGGGCCAGCACCAGGTCCAGGGTCGTGCCGGGGGCGACCGTCACGTCCCGCTCCACCCGGCCGAGGACCGGGTGTTCCGCCACGACCCGGTGGGTTCCGGGCGTCACGGGAAGCGGTTCCGGGAGGGGCGTGAGCCGCCACGGCCCCGCGTCGACCCGCACCCGGGCCCAGGGCCAGGCGCGGACGACCAGGGCTGCGCTCCCCGCCCGCCCCGGGCCGGCGGCGTTCACCGGCCCCGGGGCCGCGGCGAGGAGCAGCACCGCCCCGGCGGAGGCGACGGCGGCGAGCAACGGGCGCAGCAGGCTGTCCCGGTCCATCCCGGCATCCCCTGGTTCGGTCCCCGGCATCGCTCTCCCGGTCGCAACCGCCGTGCCGGTCGCCTCGAACCCGGGCGGAACGGCGGGAACACGCCGGGCGAAGCGGGTGTCACGATCGTGTAATCGCCGCGTCGTTGCCGTTTCCGGGGCGGAGTTCCGGCAGAATGGGGACCGATGCGCAGGACGACCGACAGGGCGGAGCTCGAGCGGTACCTGGCGGACGAGAGCCGGATGACCGGGTCCGCCGACGAGGTGGCGTGGCCGGAGGGCGCGCCGGAGGTCGCGGAGCTGCTCCGCGAGGCGACGGAACGCCGCCTGCCGGTGACCGTGTCCGGGGCCGGGACCGGCATCGTCGGCGGGCGGGTCCCGGCGGGCGGGATCGTCCTCGCCACCGACCAGCTCGCCCGGGTCGGGGAGCCACGCCCCCTCGACGAGGGAGGGCCCGCCGCCGGCGCGGTCGAGGTCGGCGCCGGCGTTCCCCTCGCCACCCTCCAGGACACGACGGCCGCCGCCGGCTGGTGGTATCCCCCGGACCCGACCGAGGCCGGATCCTTCCTCGGGGGCAACGCGGCGACCAACGCATCGGGGGCGCGGACGTTCCGCTTCGGGCCGACTCGGGCATGGGTGCGGCGCCTCACCGTCGTCCTCGCCGACGGAACGGTCCTGGACCTTCCCCGGGGCCGGGTGCGGGCGCGGGGGGGCGTCTTCGAGATTCCCCTTCCCGGCGGCGGCGTGCGCAGGGTGCCGGCGCCCGACTGGAAGCTCCCGGCGACGAGCAAGCACGCGGCCGGTTACTGGTCCGAGCCGGACATGGACCTGGTCGACCTGTTCATCGGGTCCGAGGGAACCCTGGGCGTGATCGCCGGCATGGAGGTCGGCCTGGTCCCCGCGGCGAACGGCTGGGTGGCCGGGCTCCTCTTCTTCGCGTCGGAAGAGGACGCCATCGGGTTCGTGGAACGCGCCCGGGAGGAGACCTTCGGTCCCGGCCCGCTGGCCGCCCTGTCCCTCGAGTTCTTCGACGGCGCGGTGCTCGATCTCCTGCGGGGCCGCGACGTCGCGATCCCGCGGGACGCCCGGGCCGCGATCTTCTTCGAGCAGGAGGCGCGGGGCGGGCCGGCCGAGGAGGAACGGCTCGCGGAAGGATGGCTCACCCTCGCCGACCGGTCCGGCGCCCTCGGCGACTCCTGGTTCGCCGACGGGCCCTCCGACCTCGCCCGGTTCCGGGAGTTCCGCCACCTGGTGCCCGTCACGATCAACGAGATCCTCGCCCGGCGCGGCGTGCGGAAGGTGAGCACCGACACGGCGGTTCCGCGGGGCCGGGTGCGGGAGCTGCTCCACCGGGTGCGGCGCATCCTCGACGAGCAGGACCTCGAGCCCCTCGCCTTCGGGCACGTCGGGAACGACCAC
>JAMOQA010000377.1 GCA_027064265.1 Acidobacteriota bacterium | reverse complement strand
AAGAAACCGTTCGGCAGGATCATCGTGTTCAGGTCCAGGGGCTCGTGCTGGCTTGCCGCAAACGTCCGGAAACCGTCGAGTTGCGCATGGGAAAGCAGGAGAGGGTCGATCTCCCGTAACAACTCCAAGTGAAGGAGGAGACACTGGGCTCCCAGCCGACGGACGGCCCCCCGCACTGCGCCGAGGGAGACCCGAGCGGAACGGGCGACCTGTCGGAGGGACTGGCCCTCGTTGACCAGGCGGAAGACCACGACGGCGAGGCCGGCGATGCGGCAGCGGTAGTCGAGGGAGAAGCGGGAGTCGGAAAACGTCCGCCCGCACTCCGGGCACGTGTAGCGCGTAACGCGATGGGGCGGGCGCGCGATGCGGCGGTGTTCCTTGACCCGCGGCCGCCAGCCGCGACGGCGCGCGCGGCGGTGGTGGGCCGGGCAGTTCTCGTAGGGACAGAAGGGGGGCTTGAATCCCGGGGGAACCGCCAGTGTCGTCTCGCCGCGCATCGCGGACGAGAGAACCACGAAAACGTCTACCCTGAAAGGGCCTGCGGCGACCTCCCTCCCGCTACCGGGAATCCCCGGGATCCCGCGCTCCCCGCGCCTCCCGAACGGACGACCCCCGTTCCCGGCGCACCTCCCTCCGCGTCAGGCCGGGGAACGCTCCGCGAACTCATGCAGGAAGGACGCGAGGCGGCGGGCGCCCGCGATCGGCATCCCCGCGTACATCGACGCCCGCAGGCCGCCGACGGACCGGTGGCCCTCGAGGCCGACGAGCCCCCTGGCGCGGGCGGCGGCGAGCAGCTCCCGGTCGGTCGCGTCGTCGCGCGTCCGGAACACCACGTTGACGAGCGAGCGGTCCTCCCGCGCGGCGGGGAGCCGGTAGACGTCCGGGTGCGCCTCGAGGGCCTCGTAGACGATCCGGGCCCGCTCCCGGGTACGCCGGTCCATCTCGTCGAGACCTCCCTCCTCCTCGATCCACTCGAGCATCCTGCCGAGGAGCCAGGCGAGCACGGTCGGCGGCGTGTTGAGGCGGGAACGGGCCGCCGCGTGATCGCGCCACCGCAGGATCGGCGGCAGGCCCCCGGGCGCCCGGTCCAGGAGATCGCGCCTGACGACGACGACGGTGAGACCGGTGGGACCCAGGTTCTTCTGGGCACCGGCGTAGACCACCGCGAACCGTTCGAGGGGCAGCCTCCGCGCCAGCAGGTCCGACGTGGCGTCGGCGACCAGGGGGGCCGGGAGGTCGACGGGGATCTCGCGCATCCAGGTGCCGTACACGGTGTTGTTCGTCGTCACGTGGAGGTACGCGGCGGAGGGATCCACCTGCCACGTCTCCGGGGACGGCACCCGGGAGAATCCGTCCGCCTCCCCGCTCGCGGCCAGCCGGGCGGGCCCGGTCGCCCGGGCGGCGTCGAACGCCTTCCGGGCCCAGTGCCCGGTCAGCACGTAGTCGGCGCTCGTCCCGGGCGAGCGCAGGTTCATCGGCAGGAGGGCGAACTGCCAGGTAGGGCCCCCGGGCAGGAGAAGGACCTCCCGGTCCCCGGGCACCCCGGCGAGGCGCCGGAACCGGCCCTCGATCTCCTCCTGGAGCGTCGCCCATTCCCGGGTCCGGTGCCCCAGCTCGGGGACCGCCAGGCCGGTTCCCCGGAAGGCGGTGAACTCGGCCGCCGCGGCCGCGAGTACCTCGTCCGGCCAGTGGGGCGCCCCCGCCGAGAAGGTCAGCAACCGCCTTTCCGGTCCGCTCATCGGCGCCTCCGCCCGGGCCCCGCTTGCCATCCCGGTCGCCGGGCCCCAGAAGATGTTACGATGATCCTTCGCGGGGCCGGGCAGAGCGGCCGGCCCGAGAAAGGAAAGAGCGGGAGATCCCCGCCCGGCGTGCGCGCGAAACCGGCGTGCAGGGAGGCAGGCCAGCCCGGATGAGGAGAGGAGGTTTCCAGGAGCGGAACGATACCCCCCAGGTCCGCATCAACGAGCAGAT
>JAMOQA010000376.1 GCA_027064265.1 Acidobacteriota bacterium | reverse complement strand
GAGGCGAAGGCCTTCTTCTACTCGGACCACTACCAGTGGAAGGCAAAGGCCCCGGACGTGGTGAACGCCCACGGCCGGAAGCTCGGCAAGATCCACATGATCAACGATTTCTGCACGAACCCCCTGCCGAGCTGGATCGGGCCGGAGAAGAATCCCGCCGGGAAGGTGATCTCCACCGGCTGCTCGAAGTGCCACGCGGGCCTCGGCAAGCTCCCCGGGAACGAGCCCACCGCGAGGGAACTCGAGAACATCGACTGCCTGGTCTGCCACGCCTCCGGCTACCGCCGCGACCTCTACGAAGATGGCAAGGGCGGCTGGGTGTGGAAGCCCATCCTCTGGAAGAACCAGGAAGGGCTCGACTCGGTCGCGAAGCGGATCAGCCTTCCGAAGCGCGTGATGTGCCTCCGCTGCCACGCCGCCTCGGGAGGCGGCCAGAACTGGAAGCGCGGCGATCTCGAGTACGCCCTCTCCGACTGCGAGGAGGACTTCGACATCCACATGGCCTCGGAGGGGAACGACTTCGCCTGCATCGACTGCCACGCCGGCGAGAACCATCGCATCAAGGGCCGCGGCGTCGACCTGGCGGCGAACGACATGCCCGGCGAGCGGATCCTCTGCACGGACTGCCACGAGGAGGAGCCCCACGGCGTCCGCGTGCTCGACCAGCACACGGAGCGGCTCGCGTGCAACACCTGCCACATCCCGACCTTCGCCAACGAGGACGCGACCGACATGGAGCGCGACTGGTCGAAGCCCGTCTACCACGAGGACATCGGCAAGTGGACGGCGACGATCCGGATGGAGTCCGAGGTCACGCCGGTCTACGCCTGGTGGAATGGCCAGGTCCGGATGCAGCTCGCCCACGAGCCGGTACAGCTCCAGGCGAACGGCACGATCGGCATGGTCGTGCCCCTCGGCTCCCGCGACGACCCGAACGCGAAGATCTACCCGTTCAAGCTGCACAAAGGGAAGATGCCCGTCCTCGACGGCAGGAACTGGCTGCTGCCGATCAAGGTGGAGGAGTTCTTCGCCCGCGGGAACCTCGAGGAGGCGATCCGCGAAGGGGCCCGGGAGTTCTACGGGATCCACGACGCGAAGTGGCACTTCGTTCCGACCGAGCGGTACATGGGCCTCTTCCACGAGGTCGCCCCGGCCGACTACGCCCTCGGTTGCCTCGACTGCCACCGGCAGGGCGGCCGGATCGACTGGAAGGCCCTCGGCTACGACGGAGACCCGCTGGAGAGGAAGCTGTACGGCAACGAAGGCGGCCGCTGACCCTCCCTCCGGCGGCGGCTGCCGGCTCCTCCGGGGGATCGTTCCGGCTCCCTCACCCACCAGGGACGATCCCCGCGCTTCCTCGCCGGCACCCGGGGGACGGGCCTCGCGCCCGTCCCCTTTTTCTCTTCCCCGCCCTTCCACCCCCGTCCACCCGCCGGTGCACGGCGTGCTGCGCAAGGAGGCCGGGGGGTAGGGGCGCAGCGTGCTGCGCCCGTGTGCCGCGGAGCGGCACCCATGGCCGCGCTCCGCGCGGCACGGGTCCAGCACGCTGGACCCCTACGGGTTGAGCGAAACGGGCGTAGGGGCGCAGCGTGCTGCGCCCGTGTCACCGCGAAGTGCCGCGGGTATCCTCCTCCCGATGCTCGAAGACGGCCCGGTCCTCTGGCGTCCGCCCTCCGAGGCGGAGAGCCTGCTCCTCCCGGTCACCTGGGGGTGCTCGTGGAACCGCTGCACCTTCTGCGCCATGTACCGGGACCGGGACTACCGGGTCCGCTCCCGCGACGAGATCCTCGCCGACCTGGATCGGGCGGCGGACGCCCTGGGGGATACCGTCACCAGGGTCTTCCTCCTCGACGGCGACGCCCTCGCGGCCCCGGCGGACCTGCTCCTCGACGTGCTCGCGGCGCTCCGGGAGCGTTTCCCCCGCCTGCGCCGCGTCTCCGCGTACGCGTCGCCCCGGGCGATCCTCGGCAAGTCCC
>JAMOQA010000375.1 GCA_027064265.1 Acidobacteriota bacterium | reverse complement strand
GGGTAAGTCAGGCTGACACGATGCGCCTAAGAAGCTAATAACGCAGCGACGTCTCGTGTAAGCGGTGGGGGCCGAATGGCGTTCGGTAATGTTTCTCTCTTGCCGAATGCCTTCGGCATCCGGGCTCCGGGGACGCAGGACCCGGGACCGCCGTATCATTGCGCCGGGCCCGAGGGAGGAGATCGGCGTGGCGAGACGGGAGGGGAAGCACGGGGCGGCCCCGGCGAAGGGTGGCCGCCGGGGATGGGTCGCGGCAGCACTGCTGGTCGCGCTGTTCGGTCTCGTCGCCTGGATCCGGGGGGGAGAGCCCCTCGGGGTCGACCAGGGGCTCTTCGCCTGTTTCGGGCGGTGGGTGCCGGACGGCTGGCTCCCCTACCGGGACATCTGGGACTCGAAACCGCCGCTGATCCTCTACACGTATCCCCTCGCCTTCACCCTGCTCGGACGCTCGGTGGCGGCGCTGTGGGCGTTCGAGTCCCTGTGGCTCCTCGCCACCGCGTTCCTCGCCGCCCGGGCCGCGCGCCGCGCCCTCGGCGTGGCGGAGGCGTGGATCGCCCCGGTGCTCCTCGTGGTCGGCACGTGGGCCCCGGGCTTCGGGGCCTACGAGGCGCGGGCCCAGGCGGAGGAGTTCCTCGCGATCTTCCTTCTCGGGGCGTTCCTCCTCCTCCTGCCACGGGACGGGGAAGATGGCCCCGTGCGCCCGGGTCCGGGGCGGGTCTTCCTCGCCGGGCTCCTCACCGGGCTCGCCACCCTCTACAAGGTGCCGGCGGCGGTCGTCCTGCCCGCGTGGGCTGCCGGGCTCGCCGACCGGAGGGCTCCGGGCCGGACTGCCCGGGACGTGGTCCTCCTCGCCGCGGGGACGGCGCTGCCCTGGGCCCTTGCCGCCGGCTGGTTCGCCGCCCACGGCGCCCTCCACGACATGGTCGAGGCCGCCTTCCTCTACAACCGGGTCTACGCCCGGGTGCTCGGGGAAGGGCTCTCCCTCGTCTCGATCGCCGGGGCGATGGTGGCGCAGCTCTTCCGGGCCCTGCCGATGGTTTCCCTTGCCGGCGTGGTCGGCCTCGTCGCCGTCCTCGCCAGGCGCCGTTCCGCGGCCGCGTTCCTCGCGGGATGGTTCCTCCTCGCCGCCGTCGCCGTCGTCCTCGAGCGGCAGCTCGCGGGCTATCACTTCCTGCTCGTCGTGCCGCCCCTCGCGCTGCTCGCCGCCCACGGGCTCGCGATGATCGGGCGCACCCTGCGGGAGCCGGGGCGGGCGCGCGCGGCGGCCGCGTTGGCCGCGCTCGCCCTCCTGGTCGCGGCCGGGTGGGGCGGAATCGCGTGGCTGCGGGCGTACCGCGCCGACGCCCTCTTCCGGGTCGGCGGCCTCGACGAGCGGGCCTACCTGCGCGGGTTCTACAGCAGCCAGTTCACCGCCCTCGAGCAGCGCGCCCTGGCCGACGCGGTACGCCGGCGCACCCGGCCCGGGGAGGGGATCCTGGTCTGGGGCCTGGAGCCGGGCCTCTACTTCCTCGCCGACCGGCACCCGACCACCCGTTACCCGTTCCACCACCTGCTGCTGACCGAGGCGCCGCTCTCCCGGGCGTTCCCCGGGCTCGCGGAACGGCGCCGGAGGTTCCTCGAGCGGCTGCGCCGGGACCCGCCCGCCCTCGTCCTGGTCGGCCGGGACGACGTCTCGTTCTTCGAACCGTTCGACTCGATGACCCAGCTCCTCCGGTTCGAGGAGCTGCGGGCGTTCGTCTTCGGCCACTACCGGCGGGCCGGCCGGGTCGGCCACTTCGTGCTGTTCGAGAGAAACCAGGAAGGAGGGTCCCGGTGAGGCGTTCCCGTCGACTGGCCGTTCCCCTCGTCCTTCTCGTCCTCGCCGCGTGGCTCGCCGGGTGCGGGAGCGAGGCGCCCGCCCCCGCCCGGGACCTGCAGCCGGTGGAGCGGGGCGTGGTCGCCGCCCCGGAGCGCCGGGCCGCCGCGGTGGGGGCCGAG
>JAMOQA010000374.1 GCA_027064265.1 Acidobacteriota bacterium | reverse complement strand
CCTCCACCGTGGCGAGGCGGGAGTCGAGGTGGACCCCCCACGCGAGCAGGAGCGGGGCCGCGAAGGCGAGGGCCAGGATCAGCGCCACACCCGCGAGGCCGAAGGCCAGGTGCTTCCCCTCGAGGTGGAAGCGCTTCATGTTGGCCCGGGCATCCGGGACCACCATCACCGTGTAGTGTCGGCGCCAGAACACGTCTCGCTCCTCGCGAACGAACCCGGGCAGTTCCGGGCGGCAGCCCGGCGGGCCGGTCGGGGCGCAATATAACGTCCCGCCGGAAACCCGGGCAAACGCCTTCCTGCCCCCCCGTCGTTCATTCCCCGTGCCGGGCGGCCCGCGAATCGTCCCGGGCGTTCCCGGAACGCCGCGGCCGGAACGGGCCGCCCCGCCGGGCACGAAATCGTAACCCGATTACGATCCTGCCCTCTCCCGGGCCTCGACGGGCACCTCGGTGCCCGTCGCCGCCCCCGCCTCCCGGAGGAACCGGTCCAGGATCTCCGCGACCCGGTCCGGCGCCTCGATCACCAGCATGTGACCGGTCTCCGGGACGACCTCGATGCGGTGCCCCGGGATCTCCGCCGCCATCTCCCGGGCCGCCGGCAACGGGACGATGTGGTCCTCCTCCCCCGCAACCACCAGGGCCGGGACCGCCATCCCCGGCAGCAGGCCGTCCAGCAGGTACCGTCCCGAGAGAACCGAGCGCAGCAGGTCGAGGCTGGTCGCCACCCGCCGCTTCGAGGCGAACCAGAGCAGCGGCGCCGGCACCCGCGGGGGCGGGTCGGCGAAAAGCAGCCGCAGGCCCCGCCGGGCCTCCGCCGTCGTCCGGGGCAGCAGCTCCGGCCACGGGGGCGGCTCGAAGGGAAGCCCCGCCGAGGCGACCAGCCCCACCGGCCCGACCGTTCCCGGCTCCTCGAGGGCCAGCCAGGCGGTGATCCAGCCGCCGAGGGAATGCCCGACGACCGGCGGGCGCTCGAGGCCCAGCTCCCGGATCACGTCCCGGACGACCCGGGCCGCCCGGCCGATGTCCACCGGACGCTTCGGGTCCGGCGAGTGGCCGTGCCCCGGCAGGTCGATGCAGATCACCCGCCAGCCCCGGGCCGCGAGGCGCGCAGCGAGGGGCAGCATCACCACCGACTCGCCCCGCAGCCCGTGGACCAGGACGAGGGGCGGGCCGGAGCCGACCTCGAGGATCGCCACGCGCTCCCCGTCCGCCTCCACGAAGCCGAGGCGGGCGTGGTGGAGGGCGCGCCCGGCCAGGCGCCAGGCGGAGAGCCCGAGCCCGGGCCGGAGGACGACGAGCCCCGCCCCGGCCGCGCCGGTGAGGAGCACCCCGAGGAGCACGCGCCGCAGCTTCATTCCCCTTCCCCCGGGGCGAGCCGGACGACGGTGGCGCCGCCGCCTCCCTCCCCCTTGCCGCCGTCCCGGAAGCCGTGGACCTCCGGGTGGTCCGCGAGGAACTCCCGCACCGCCTTCTTCAGCCGCCCGGTGCCGAACCCGTGGACGACCCGGACCTCGGCGAGGCCCGCGAGGCAGGCGTCGTCCAGGTACTTGTCGAGGAGCGCGAGCGCCTCGTCCACCCGCTTGCCGATCAGCACCAGTTCCCGGGGGACCTCCTTCTCGGGGAGGTCCGCGGTGACGCCCGCCGGCACCCGCGCCCGCCGCACGCCGGGCCGGTCCTCCTCCGGCCGGGCGGCCTCCCCCGGCTTGCCGAGGGGCCGCAGGTCCTCGAGGGGGACGGTGAAGAGGGTCCGGCCGAACAGGACGTCGGCCCCCTTCCCCCGCAGGCCCCGGACCACCCCCTCCTTTCCGAGGCGGACCGACAGGACCCGTTCCCCGGGCCGCGGGGTCCAGCCCGGCGGGGGCGGGGCGGCGGCGGTCGCCGTCCGCTCCTCCCCGGCGAACCGCTCCTTCAGTTCCTTCTCCCGGCGGGCCCGCTCCCGCTCCATCGCCTTGCGGACGCGGGCGTCCTCGACCCGGGAGAT
>JAMOQA010000373.1 GCA_027064265.1 Acidobacteriota bacterium | reverse complement strand
CGCCGGACCCGGGCCGCGGAGACCTCCGCGGCCTTTCCGGCGGTCTCCGGCTCCTTCTTCGCGGGCGCGGCCTTGCGCGCCTCGGCCGCGCACCCGGCCTTCTCCGGCCCGGCCTCCTTCTCCGCCGCGGGGAACCGCTCCCGCAGGGCCTCCCGGGCCTCCCGGAGGGTCATCCGCTTCTCCACCAGGAACTCCCGGATCGCCCGGGCGATCTCCAGCTCCTCGGGACCGTACCGGCGGCGGCCCCCCACCCGGTCGCCGAGAAGGGGGATCTCCGCCTCCCAGAACTTCAGCACGTACGGCTGGATGCCCAGGAGCGAACAGACCTCCCCGGGCCGCAGCGGCCCCCGCTTCCCCGCGTCGATCGGTTCCCCGCTCATCGGTCGGCCCCCTCGTCGCCCCGCGCGTCCCGTCCCTCCCGCCGGCCCCATTCTACCCGGGTTCCCGGCTTCCCCCGGTTCAGTGGTCGTGACCCGGGTGGTGGAGCGCCTGGCCGAGCACCTGCTCCATCAGCTCCCCGAACGCCCGCGAGAGGCGCTGGCGGATCTCGCCGCCCGTCGGCAGGCCGAGGGCTTCCCCCACGACCTGCCGCGCCCGGCGCGCGTCGGCGGCCCGCAGCAGGGTGCGGATCTCCGGGATCACCACCGGGTTGCACGAGAACTCCTCGAGCCCCAGGCCGAGCAGGGTGAGCGCGCCCAGGGGATCGGACGCCAGCTCCCCGCACAGGCTGACCGAGACTCCCCGCCCGTGGCCGGCCTCGATGGTCCGCCGGACCAGCTCGAGGACCGCCGGGTGCCATGGATCGTAGAGGTGCGCCACCGAGCGGTTCCCCCGGTCCACCGCCAGCGTGTACTGGATCAGGTCGTTCGTGCCGATCGAGAGGAAGTCCGACTCGGCCGCCAGCGCCTCGGCGACCATCGCCGCCGCCGGCACCTCGACCATCGGGCCGAGGGGAGGCGTTCCGGCGTCGATTCCCTGCTCCTCGAGCTCCCGCCGGCAGTCCTCGACCATCGCCCGGACCTGCCGCCACTCGTCGAGGGTGGTGATCATCGGCACGAGGACCCGGACGTTGCCGGCCTCCGCCGCGACCCGCAGGAGCGCCCGCAGCTGGGTGCGCAGGATCTCCGGGCGTCGCAGGCAGAAGCGGACCGCCCGCAGCCCGAGGACCGGGTTCGGCTCCCGCTCCTCCAGCACCTCGTGGAAGTACTTCTCCCCTCCCAGGTCGAAGGTCCGGATCGTCACCGGGTAGCCGCCGGCGCCCGCCGCGATCTTCCGGTAGGCGGCCAGGTGGTCGTCCTCGGTGGGCAGGCGCGGCGCGGTCGTCAGGAAGAGGAACTCCGAGCGGTAGAGTCCCACTCCCTGGGCCCCCACCCGCCGCACCGTCTCCATCTCCTCGGGGAACTCGATGTTCGCGGCGATCGTCAGCTCGACCCCGTCCCGGGTCGTCACCGGCCCCCGTTCCGACTCGAGGGAGAGGTCGATCCGCTGGAGTTCCTCCCGCTCCTCGCGGTAGGCGGCCAGCGTCTCCTCGTCCGGTCGCACCGCCACGTGGCCGTGGGACCCGTCGACCACGACCAGGTCGCCGTCCCGCGTCTCCCGGGTGATCCCGTCGACCCCGAGCACCGCCGGGATCTCGAGGGCGTTCGCCAGGATCGCCGTGTGCGACGTGCGCCCCCCCTCCTCGGTGACGAAGCCGACGATCAGCGGCTGGTGGAGCCACAGGGCGTCCGAGGGGGAGAGCGTCCGGGCGACGATGATCGTCTCCTCCTGGAGGTCGAGCACCCGGTCGTGCCGGTTCTCCTCTCCCGCCAGGATCCGCTGGAGGCGGTCGTGCACGTCGGCGATGTCGCCGCTCCGCTCCCGCAGGTACGGGTCCTCCACGTCCCGGAAGGCGGCCATCAGCCGCTCGACGACCGACGCGAGCGCCCACTCCGCGTTCATCCGCTGGTCCCGGATCCGGCGCATCGTCTCCCGGCCAAGCTTCCGGT
>JAMOQA010000372.1 GCA_027064265.1 Acidobacteriota bacterium | reverse complement strand
CAGGGTGCCGAGCAGGGTCGTCATCGATCCGGAACGTGCCTCCGGGGTTCAATCTGGTCCCCGGCCGTCCCGTCCGCCAGCTCTCCCGCGAGGTGCGCCGGGAACGGGGCTGGTCCGGGCGAGAGCCGGACGCGCAACGCCGGGCGGCCCGGAGGCTTCCCGGCCACGGCGGTCGGCCGACGCCCCGCACCGGCGAATCCCCGGGAACCCGCGGCGCTGGAACCCCTTCCCGCCGCCCCTCCCCGTTCCCGCGGCACCTCCGACGGGTTGACGAGGGGGGCGGTTCGCGCCTAGAGTTCCGGAATCGTCGCCGGACCCCATCCGGGCGGCGGTCCCTGTGTGTCCAGGACGGCACGGGCCGGTTCCCCGGGGCCCCACCCCGGGCGGCGGGCCCTTCTGCCGCGCGCGGGCCCGGGGTCGCCCCCTTCCCCATTCGCCGGCGCCAGGAGTGAGCAGAAGATGAAGGTCTACGACACCGAAGCCATCCGCAACGTCGCCTTCGTCGGTCACGGCGACTCCGGGAAGACGTCCCTCGTCTCGGCCCTGCTCTACGCGGCGGGCGCCACCGAGAAGCTGGGCTCGGTCCCCGAGGGGACGGCGCCGACCGACTTCGATCCCGAGGAGGTGGAACGCAAGGTCTCGATGGCGGTCGCCGTCGCCTGGGCCGACTGGAAGGACCGGAAGCTCAACCTGGTCGACGCGCCCGGCTACACGAACTTCATCGGCGAGGCCGCGGCCGCCCTGCGGGCCGCCGACAGCGCGCTGATCGTCGTCCACGCCCTCGACGGGATCGGCGTCCAGACGGAGAAGATGTGGGAGGACTCGGAGAAGCAGTCGAAGCCGGTCCTCTTCGCGATCAACCAGCTCGACCGGGACCGGGCCGACTTCGACCAGCTGGTCTCGGTTCTCCAGGAGCGGTTCGGCCGCCAGGTGATGCCGATCAGCTTCCCGGTGATGGAGGGAGGCCAGCTGGTCGGCGTCGTCGACCTGGTCTCCGGCAAGGCCCGCCGGCCGAAGGGGGACGGCAAGGACGTCGAGGAGTTCGACCCGCCCGGCGACCTGGCCGACCGGATCGCCGCCGCCCGGGAGCAGCTGGTCGACATGGTCGCCGAGTCCGACGAGGAGCTGATGGAGGCCTACCTCGAGGCCGGCGAGCTGACCGCGGAGCAGCTCGAGAAGGGGCTGCGCACGGCGATCGCCTCCCGGGCGATCTTCCCGGTCTTCGCCACCGCGGCGACGGCGATGGTCGGGATCCACTCCCTCCTGGACGGGCTGGCGGGTTACGCCCCCTCCCCGGCCGACATGCCCCCGGTCGTGGCGAAGACGCCCGACGGCGAGGAGAAGGAGCTTCCGGCGGACCCGGCCGGGCCGCTGGTGCTGCAGGTCTTCAAGACCTACATCGACCCGTTCGCCGGCCGGATCACCCTCTTCCGGGTGTTCTCCGGCACCCTGAAGGCCGACCAGTCCGCCTGGAACGTGCGTTCCGAGACCCAGGAGAAGATGGCGGGCCTCTCCGCGCCGAAGGGGAAGGGCGGCGACAAGGTGTCCGAGGTGAAGGCCGGCGACATCGCCTTCGTCACCAAGCTGAAGGACACCCGCACCGGCGACACCCTGGTCGGTGACAAGTCCCAGGTGGTCGAGCTGCCGCCGATCCCGTTCCCCCAGCCGGTGATCGCCTACGCGGTCCACGGCGAGGGGAAGGGGGACGACGAGAAGATCGCCAACGCCCTGCAGCGGCTGGCCGAGGAGGACCCGACGATCCGCCTCGAGCGCGATCCCCGCAGCCACGAGCTGATGCTCGCCGGCCTCGGCATCGACCACGTCCGCACCGTGATGGACAAGATGGCCCGCCGGTTCAACGTCAAGGGGAACCTCCAGAAGCCGAAGATCCCCTACCTCGAGACGATCACGAAGCCGGCCAAGGCGATGTACCGGCACAAGAAGCAGACCGGCGGCGCCGGCCAGTTCGCCGAGGTCCACCTGCGGATCGAGCCGCTCCCGCGGGGCGAAGGGTTCCAGTACGACTCCGAGATCTTCGGCGGGGCGATCTCCCGGAACTTCTGGCCCTCGATCGAGAAGGGAATCCGCCAGGTGATGGAGCAGGGCGTGATCGCCGGCTACCCGATGGTGGACGTCAAGGCGGTGATCTTCGACGGGAAGGAGCACCCGGTCGACTCGAAGGACATCGCCTTCCAGATCGCCGGGCGCGAGGTCTTCAAGAAGTGCGTGATGGAGGCCGGCCCGGTGGTCCTCGAGCCGATCATGAAGGTCGTCGTCACCGTCCCCGACGAGTGCATGGGCGACATCCTCGGCGACCTCAACCGCCGGCGGGGCAAGGTGCAGGGCTCGGACAGCCAGGGCGGCCGGGCGACGATCCGCGCCCTCGTGCCGATGGCCGAGATGCTCGAGTACTCGGCCACCCTGAAGTCCCTGACCTCGGACCGGGGTTCCTACACGATGGAGCTGGACCACTACGAGAAGGTCCCGCACGAGATCCAGCAGAAGCTGATGGAGGCCTGGAAGCCCCACGAGAGCGAGGACTGAGCCGTGCGCGGGCGGACCAGGATCGCCCACCTCCCGGAACACGCCGGGCAGGAGGTCACCCTCGGCGGGTGGGTCACCCATCGCCGTTCGAAGGGGAAGATCGCCTTCCTCGTCGTCCGGGACGGCACGGGGATCTGCCAGCTCGTCGCGTCGGTGAAGGACGTCGACGAGGAGACGTTCGCCCGCATGGAGAAGGTCACCCAGGAGAGCGCCGTCCTCGTGCGCGGCACCGTGCGCGAGGACCGGCGCGCTCCCGGGGGATACGAGGTCCTGGTCCGCGAACTCGAGATCGTCGGCCCGGCCGAGGAGTACCCGATCTCGCCGAAGGAACACGGGATCGAGTTCCTCCTCGACCACCGCCACCTCTGGCTCCGGCACCGGCGACCCTGGGCGATCCTCCGCATCCGCCACGAGATCGTCCAGGCCTGTCGCGACTTCTTCTACGACAACGAGTTCGTCCTGATCGACTCGCCGATCCTCACCCCCGCCGCGTGCGAGGGGACGAGCACGCTCTTCGAGACCGACTACTTCGGCGAGAAGGCGTACCTCTCCCAGTCGGGCCAGCTGTACCTGGAACCGGCGGCGATGGCCTTCGACCGGGTCTACTGCTTCGGTCCCACGTTCCGCGCGGAGAAGTCGAAGACGCGGCGTCACCTGACCGAGTTCTGGATGATCGAGCCGGAGATCGCCTGGGCCGGCCTCGACGAGGTGATGGAGCTGGCCGAGCGGCTCGTCTCGTACGTGGTCGAGCGGGTACTGGAACGGCGCCGGACCGAGCTCGAGATCCTCGAGCGGGACGTCTCGAAGCTGGAGTCGGTGGCTCCTCCCTTCCCCCGGCTGTCCTACGACGAGGCGGCCGAGATCCTGCTGCGGCCGGAGAACGTCGCCCGGGCGAAGGAGGCCGGGGCGCCGCCCTTCGAGCCGGGGAACGACCTCGGGGCGATGGACGAGACGATCCTCGGGGAACTGCACGATCGCCCCGTGATGATCCACCGCTACCCGACGAAGGTGAAGGCCTTCTACATGGAACCGGACCCGGAGAACCCGGACCGGGCCCTCTGCGTCGACGTGATCGCGCCGGAAGGCTACGGCGAGATCATCGGCGGGAGCGAACGAATCCACGACCCGGAGCTGCTCCGGCGGCGCATCGAGGAGCACAACCTGCCGGAGGAGGCGTTCCGCTGGTACATGGACGTCCGGAAGTTCGGGGGCGTCCCCCACGGCGGCTTCGGGATGGGCATCGAGCGGGTGGTCGCCTGGATCTGCGGCACCCGCCACATCCGGGAGACGATCCCGTACCCGCGGACGATCAACCGCATCTACCCGTGACCCGCCCCCGCGGCCGGGTGGCCCTCGTCAACCTGGGCTGCCCGAAGAACCTGGTCGACGGCGAGATCCTCCTCGCCCGCCTGCGCGGCGCCGGCTGGGAGCCGGTGGACGACCCCGGCGAAGCGGACGTGCTGGTGGTCAACACCTGCACGTTCATCGACCCCGCCCGGAGGGAATCGATCGAGGCCCTCCTCGAGGCGGTCGCCTGGAAGGAAGCCCGCCCCGGCAGGCGCCTCGTCGCCGCCGGCTGCATGGTCCAGGCCCACGCGGCGGAACTGGCCCGGGAGATCGGCGAGATCGACGCGTTCGTCGGCCTCGACGAGCTGCTCGAGATCGACCGGAAGCTGGCGGCGCTCCGGCCGTCCCTCCCCGCCCCCGGCCCGGCCCGCCGCCTCTTCGGCGCGAACGTGCCCCGGCTCCGCCGGACGCCTCCCTGGACCGCCTGGGTGAAGATCGCCGAGGGATGCGACCAGGCCTGCGCCTTCTGCTCGATCCCCTCGTTCCGTGGCCGCCAGCGCTCCCGCCGGGTGGAGGACGTGCTCACGGAACTGCGCCGCCTGGCCGACGAGGGGGTCCGCGAGGCGAACCTGGTCGCCCAGGACTCCACCGGCTGGGGGCGGGACCTGGGCGTGGACGACGGCCTCGCCCGCCTCGTCCGCGGGATCGGCACGGCGAACGGGATGCCTCCCTGGGTACGGGTCCACTACCTCTACCCGGGGAGGATCACCCCGGCCCTCCTCGAGGCCCTCTCGGAGGCCGGGCCGATCGTCGAGTACGTCGACCTGCCCCTCCAGCACGCCCACCCGGCGGTCCTGCGCCGGATGCGGCGTCCCGGCACCGCGGACTCGTTCCGCCGCCAGCTCGAGGCGCTCGAGAACGCCCTCCCGGGCGCCGGCGTCCGGACCGCGTTCATCGTGGGCTACCCGGGTGAGACCGACGAGGAGTTCCAGGCCCTCCTCGAGTTCGTCGAGGAGGGATGGTTCGACGTGGTCGGCGTCTTCGAGTACTCCCGGGAAGAGGGAACGCCGGCGGCCGAGCTGCCGGACGACGTCCCCCCGGAGGTGAAGCGGGAGCGGGCGGCGCGGCTCGCCGAGGCCGCCGAGGCGGTGGGCTGGGAGCGCAACCGGGCCCGGGTCGGCCGGGAACTGGAGATCCTGGTCGAGGGTCCCGCCGAGGAGGCGCCGGGACGCCTCGCCGCACGCTGGCGTGGCCAGGCCCCCGAGGTCGACGGCCGGGTCCTCGTCGCCGCGCCCGCGGAATCACCCGCCCCGGGGGCGATCGTCCGGGCCCGGATCACGGGCGTCCGCTCGCCCCACGAGCTCGAGGCGGAGGTGGTAGGCTGATCCGCCGGAGGGAAGCGCCGTGTCCCCGCTGAAGGTCGTCCTCGCCACCTGGTTCGGATCCGGCTGTGCGCCGGTCGCCTCGGGCACGTTCGGCACGGCGGCGACCGTGCCCCTCGTCCTCCTCCTCTGGTGGTGCGGCTCGGTCCCCCTTCACCTCGCCGCCATCGTCGCCGTCGCGCTCGCCGGTACCTGGGCCGCGGAAGGAGCCGAGGAACGGTGGGGGAAGAAGGATCCCGGGCAGGTCGTGATCGACGAGACCGCCGGGTACCTGGTGGCGACCGCCGGCCTCCCCCCTTCCCTTCCCGCCCTGGCCGGCTCGTTCTTCCTTTTCCGGCTGATGGACGTGGTGAAGCCCTGGCCGGCCCGCCGCCTCGAGTCCCTTCCCGGCGGCATCGGGATCATGGCGGACGACCTGGTGGCCGGGCTCTACGCCTGGCTCGCCTGGCAGGCGCTCGCCCGCTGGGTCCCCTGGGAGGTCCTGGCGCGATGATCGTCCGGGAACGGCTCGACGAGCTCCGGGTCGGGAACGGCCGGCCGGTGATCGCGACGATGGGGAACTTCGACGGCCTCCACCGGGGCCACCAGGAGATCATGCGGCGCATCACGCGGCGCGCCGCGGAGACCGGGGGGATCGCGACGGTGATCACGTTCCACCCTCACCCGCTGCGCGTGATCGCGCCCGACCGGGCGCCGCGCCTGCTCCTCACCCGCGACCAGAAGCTCGCGCTGCTCGAGGAGATGGGGATCGACGCGGTGCTCGTCATCCCCTTCGACCTGGAGTTCGCGGCGATGCCGGCCGAGGCGTTCGCCCGGGAGATCCTGGTGGACCGGGTCGGAATCGCCGAGGTCCACGTCGGCGCCGACTTCCGCTTCGGACGCAACCGGGCCGGGGACGTGGAGCTGCTCCGGCGGCTGGGGCGGGAACACGGGTTCGTCGCCGAGAGCGTCCCGCCGGTCATGGACGGGGGCGAGCGGATCTCCGCCTCGCGGGTTCGCCGGGAACTCTCCCGGGGCAACGTCGAAGAGGCCCACCGCCTGCTCGGTCGGCCGTTCCAGCTGGTCGGCACGATCGTCCACGGGGAGGGCCGGGGCCGGGCCGTGCTCGTCCCCACGGCGAACCTGTCGCCCGAGAACGAGTTCCTGCCGGCCCGCGGCGTCTACTTCACGCGGCTGCGCTGGCGCGGGGGGGACGTGCTCGGGCTCACCAACCTGGGAACCCGTCCGACCTTCGGCGGCCGGCGGATCACCGTGGAGACGTTCCTGCCCGGGTTCGCCGGCGACCTCTACGGCGAGCGGGCGCGGCTGGACTTCCTCCGGCGGCACCGGGAGGAGCGGCGGTTCGAGAGCGCGCGGGAGCTGATGGACCAGATCTTCCGGGATCTCGAGGCGTTCGAGGCCTGGAAGGCGGAACAGGAACCCGGGAAGGACGACTGAGCCGGGAGCCGCCTCAGAGCACTCCCTGGCGGTGCAGCTCCTCCCGGGCCCGCTCGACGACGCGGCGCAGCTCCGAGGGCTCGAGCGACGGGCGCGGGGCGTGGCGACACGCCTCGATCGTCTCGCGGAGCGTGGCGACCGCCCAGGCGCACCGGGGACACTCGGCGATGTGCGCGTCGATCCGGTGCAGCAGGTCCTCGCCGACGTCCCCGTCCAGGTACTCGGAGAGGGTCTCGAGCCACTCGAGGCAGTCGCACTCGGGATGACGGGCGTCGTCCATCAGCCGGCCCCCTTCGCCGCCCGGGGCGGTTCCGCACCGAGCAGCAGCTTGCGGAGGGCGAGGCGCGCCCGGTGCAGGCGCACCTTCGCGTTGGGGACGCTGATCCCGAGGACCCGGGCCACCTCCTCGCTGGTCAGGCCCTCGAAGTCCCTCAACAGCAGAATGATTCGGTAGGTCGGGGGAAGGTTACGGATCGCCTCCTCGAGCCGTTCCCGGTCCTGGAGCCGGATCGTGCTCGCCTCCGGGTCCGGCGCGTCGGGATCGGGCAACTCCATCGGCGTGCCACCTTCCTCCCGCGGCGCCAGCAGTTCCTCGATGTTGACCTGGCGGCCGGGATCCCTCGGACCCCGCCGGCTCATGCGGCACTCGTTCGCGACGATCCGCCAGAGCCACGCCCGGAGGGCGTCCGGGTCCTGGAGGGTCCGGAGGCGCGTGTAGACCTTGATCAGCGTCTCCTGGAGGACGTCCTCCGCGTCCTCCCGGTTGCCGCACATCCGGAGACCGAAGGAGAAGATCATCGGCCCGAACCGCTCGACGAAGCGGTCGAACGCGTCCGCGTCTCCCCGCTGGACGGCGGCGAGGATCTCCCGGTCGCGTTTCCGTTCGGCCGGGTCCCGGCGGGCGGCGGCGCTGTTGTCGGCGGGAGGTATCATGTCCCCGGGATCATACCGCGAACCCGCGGAAACGGCCGGGAGGCAGGCGATGTCCGATCTCCGGGACGCTCTCAAGAAGGCCGGGCTCGTCGACGACAAGCGGGCCCGGAAGATCGCCCACGAGGAGAAGGCGCGGAAGAACCGCCTCGGGAAGAAGGGAGCCGCGGAGGAGCGCCGCCGCCGCGAGGAGGAACGTCTCGCCCGGGAGCGGGCACGCCGCGAGGAAGACCGCAAGCGGGAGGCGGCCCGCCGGGCCGAGGAAGAGCGCCGGCAGCGGCTCTTCCAGCTCGCCCAGCTGATCCGCGACCACGCGCTCACCGACGGGGTCCGGGGGAATCGCCGCTTTCACTTCGTCACCCGGGACCGGAAGATCCCGTTCCTCGAGGTCTCCGAGGAGATCGCCCGGCGCCTCGAGCACGGCCAGGCCGCGATCTGCGAGGTTCCGGACTCGGTCCCGGAGGAGTTCGTCCTGGTCGACGCGGCGACCGCACGCCGGGTACGCGAGACCGCACCCGAGTACGTGCTCTTCTTCCACGACTCCTGAGCCGCTACTTCGCCTCGATGCGCCAGGGGTTGCCGCCGAAGAGGTCGTCGAAGTGGTCCGGCGGCACCCGGTGCTCGTCCGGCTGCTGCTGGTTGTACTCGTGGGAGGCCATCGAGACCAGGATCGTGTCCGGCTCGAGGCTCATCCAGCCGTGGTAGATGCCGGGCGGCACGACGAGGAGCTGGGGCTTCCGGGCGGTCAGGACGATCTTCTCCGCCTTCCGGAAGGTCGGGCTGTCCTCCCGCCCGTCGACCAGGCAGAAGAGCGCCGAGCCATGGGCGATGTGGAACCAGTCGTGCAGCTCCTCGTGGGCGTGGAAGGCCCGGATCGTCATCGGCGCCGGGTCGACGACCAGGTAGACCTGGCGGATCCGCTCGACGAACGGGTCCGACTCGTGGATCGCCTCCCAGAGGAGTCCCCTGGTGTCGACGTGCACCTGGTAGTCGACGAGGGAGACGCCCCGGATGCCACGGGGGTGAATGCGGTCTTCCGGAAACGCGCTCATCGGGTCCTCCCGGCGGGAACCTTCCCGATCTTCTCGAGGTACTCCTCGAGGGCCTCCTGCCACGGCCGGAGCGGCCGGGGGAGCCGCTCGCTGGCGAGAGCCGACCACGGGGGACGCGCGGCGCGTCTCCCCGCCTCGGCGGTCGACTGGGGGGCGAGGTCGACCTCGACCCCGGCGATCTCGAACGTGCGCTTCGCGAACTCGTACCAGGAACAGTGGCCGTCGTTGACGACGTGGAAGAGCCCCGCGGCGCCATCCTCCATCAGCGAGACGATCGCGGCCGCCAGGTCCGCCGTGTACGTCGGGCTCAGCACCTGGTCGTCGACCACGCGCACGGCGCCCCGGGTCTCGGCGAGGTGGAGCATCAGCTGCGGGAAGGTCCAGCCCTTTCCGCTGCCGCGGACGCCGTAGAGCCCGGCGGACCGGACGACCAGGGCCTCCGGCTGGACCTGTCGGACCAGGTCCTCCCCGGCAACCTTGCTGGTGCCGTACACGTTGAGCGGGGCCGGCGGATCCGACTCCAGCCAGGGCCGGCGCGGGTCCGGCACGTCGCGTCCGTACACGTAGTCGGTGGAGACGAAGCAGGTTCGCGCCCCCACCTCCGCCGCGGCCCGGGCCACGTTCCAGGGAGCGACCGCGTTCAGCCGGAAGGCCCGCCCGGGATCGAGCTCGCAGTCGTCCACGCGGTGGAAGGCGGCGGTGTTCACCACCCAGTCCGGGCGGGTCTCCCGCAGCACCGCGAGGAGCCCCAGGGGATCGTTCACGTCCACCTGCTGGTGGGTCAGTGGAACCGCGCGCTCCCCCAGCACGGCGCAGAGATCGGACCCGAGCTGGCCCGCCGCCCCGATGACGACGACCTTCATGCTCCCACCCCCGCGAGGGCCTCCATCGGCTTCACCTTGTCGTCCCGGATCCCCTGCTGCTCGAACCACCGGATGTTGAAGTAGACCGGGTTCTCGTCGGGATTCTCCCCGTAGACTCCCTTCTCGAGGTTGTCCCAGATCTCGAGGACGGCCTTCGTGGTCCCGCGCTCCGCCCGGAACCCGAGGTCGCGGGCGATCCGCTCGCCGGAGACGTAGTAGCTGCGGTTGCCGTAGGAGATGCTGCGGTCCCGCGAGACGTGCACCTTGACGCCCCGGTGCTCCTCGAGGATCTCCGCCACCCAGTGGGCGATCTCCAGCACCCGGTAGTTCTTCCGCAGGATGTTGTAGACCTTGCCCCGGACGAGGTCCGGCGGGGAGATCATGCAGTAGAGATACGCATCGGCCGCGTCCCGCACGTGCAGGAGCGGGCGCCACGCCTCTCCGCTGGAATGCACGGTCAGCTTCCGGTGCTTCCAGGCGTGCAGGGTGAAGACGTTGACCACCAGGTCGAACCGCATCCGCGGGGCGTGCCCGAAGAGCGTTCCCTTCCGCAGCATCACCGGGCAGAAGAGCGGTTCCTCGGCCGCCAGGTCGAGGAGGCTCAGCTCCGCCATCCGCTTCGTCTTCGAGTAGTTCGCGGTCGGGGCGACCCGGGCGTCCTCGGTCAGGACCTGGACGTCGGGGGACGCGCCGCGGATGTCCGAGTAGTAGATCGAGCAGGAGGACGCGTAGACGAACTTCAGGGGTCGCCCGGTCCGGCGCGCCCGGTCCACCGCGAGCCGGCCCAGTTCCCGGGTCACCTGGACGTTCAGTTCCGCGTTGAGCCGCGGGGCGAAGTCCGCGGTCGGATCGTTCGACATCCCCGCCAGGTGGACGATGGCGTCCACGTCCTCGAGCCAGCCCTCGTCGGCCTCCCGGATGTCCGCCTCGACCAGGTCGAGACGCGGGTGCCGCGGGAGGGCGTTGGGGAACCAGAACGTGTCGACGACCCGCACGTCGAACCCCATCGCGAGGAGGTCGGGAACGAGGACGCTCCCCACGTAGCCGCCGCCGCCGGTGACCAGGAT